>NZ_JALBGX010000066.1:0-36534 GCF_023006465.1 Rhizobium sp. PRIMUS64
CTGACGGCGCCGAACTGCCCCTTGGCGCTGCCCGGGCTCGGCGTCTTCTGCTCCGCGCCGACGTCGCCGGCGGCAAGGCTTGCGCCGATTGCGCCTGCAAGCGTCAGTTTGCTGATTGTCCTGAAAGCCTGAGCGAAGCCGAAAGCCATACTGTTCCCTTGAGCCGCTGCCGAAGTGATTTGCGATCGAATCTATCGTGAAAAGCGATTTTGGTGAATCGATGTTTTGGCCAGCCGCCATCGAGGGAGGCGGTGACGGATCGCCGCATGCTGCGAAGGCGGCCCGAAGAGGCGACACCCCGACACGAGCCGATGCTCAAAATTTCGCACGCCCGGCAAAAACCAAACTCTCTCCTGTTTTTCGCCCGTATTTTTCGTATTGTCGAACCCATCAATAATCAGGGGAAAGCGTGAATGGCGGTTCTGTGGTCGAAGATCGGTTTGTTTCTGTCGCTTGCGGGTGCTTTGGCGCCGATGCAGGCAACGGGTCAGGACCAGCCCTTTCAGATCGGAAGCTCGGTCATCAGCGAGATGAAGTACAAGCCGGGCTTTACGCATTTCGACTACGTCAATCCCGATGCACCGAAAGGCGGAGACCTGCGCCTCTCCGCAAGCGGCGCCTTCGACACCTTCAACCCATTGCTTGCCAAAGGTCAGGCGGCGGTGGGCTTGACGCTCGTTTACGACACGCTGATGAAGCCCGCCGACGACGAGCTCCTCGTCTCCTACGGTCTGCTTGCCGAGGGACTGTCTTTTCCCGCAGACGTATCGAGCGCGACTTTCCGCCTGCGCAAGGAAGCGAAATGGGCGGATGGTCAGCCGGTAATACCCGAGGACGTCATCTTCAGTCTGGATAAGACGAAGGAATTAAACCCCCTCACGGCGAACTATTACCGCCACGTGGTGAAAGCCGAAAAGACCGGCGATCGCGACGTCACCTTCACCTTCGACGAAAAGAACAACCGGGAGCTCCCGAATATTCTCGGCCAGTTGGTGGTCGTGCCGAAACATTGGTGGGAGGGGCAGGGACCGGACGGCAAGCCACGCGATATCTCAAAGACGACGCTCGAGCCAGTGATGGGTTCGGGGCCTTACAAGATTGCTTCCTTCTCGCCCGGCGCGACAATCCGCTATGAATTACGTGACGACTACTGGGCGAAGGACCTCAATGTAAATGTCGGCCAGAACAATTTCCGCAACATCATCTACACCTATTTCGGTGATCGGGATGTCGAGTTCGAAGCGTTTCGCGCTGGTAATAGTGACTACTGGCAGGAGACAACGGCTGCCCGGTGGGCGACAGGGTATGATTTTCCCGCGGTGAAGGAAGGACGCGTCAAGAAGGAAGAGGTTGCTAACCCGCTACGCGCCACCGGTATCCTACAAGCGCTGGTGCCCAACATGCGTCGTGACCTGTTTAAGGACGAGCGAGTTCGCGAGGCCCTGAACTACGGCTTCGATTTCGAAGAGTTGAATCGCACCGTTGCCTTTAACAGTTACAAACGCATCGACAGTTATTTCTGGAATACCGAGCTCGCCTCCTCCGGCCTTCCACAGGGTAGAGAACTGGAAATTCTGCTGGGCATGAAGGATAAGGTTCCGCCCGAAGTCTTCACGACGCCCTATACCAATCCTGTCGGCGGCGATCCGCAGAAGAGTCGCGACAACCTCCGCAAGGCGATTGCACTGCTGAAAGAAGCCGGCTGGGAGCTCAAGGGCAACCGGATGGTCAATACCAAGACTGGCCAGCCGATGAGTTTCGAGATCCTGTTGTCGAGCCCCATGCTGGAGCGCTGGGCGGTGCCATATGCAAACAATCTCAGGAAAATCGGTATCGATGCGCGGGTGCGAACAGTCGACGCCTCGCAAGCTGTCAATCGCGAGCGCAGCTTCGACTTCGATATGATCTGGAATGTCTGGGCGGAGACCATGAATCCGGGCAACGAACAAGCCGACTATTGGGGATCCGGTTCGGTCAACCAACAGGGTTCTCGCAATTATGCCGGCATAGCCAACCCCGCCGTTGATGAGCTCATTCGCATGATCATCTTCGCGCCGAACCGCGATGAACAGGTCGCAGCGATCAAGGCGATGGACCGGGTCTTGCTTGCAAATCACTACGTCATCCCGCTGTTCTACCGTGATAGCTATAACATCACCTATTGGAACACGGTCACGCATCCGGCCGAGTTTCCGGCGTACAGCCTTGGCTTCCCTGATGCCTGGTGGTCCACCTCGGCAAAATGAGCGGGCTTGCAATGCAGGGGCCCTCGGCTCCAAATGGCGCGAGCGAATCACGACAAGCCGGCAGGGCCGGCAAGGGAAGGCTGGCGGATTGAGCGGCATGAGACTGGACGGCAGGCAGACAAGAAGAACATTCCCGGAGGCTGAAGGCTGATGGGCGCCTATATCCTTCGCCGCCTGCTTCTGATGATCCCGACCATCGTCGGCATTATGGCGATTTCCTTCACCGTCATTCAGTTCGCCCCCGGCGGTCCTGTCGAGCAGGTAATCGCCCAGTTGACCGGTCAGGCCGACAGTGCCGACCAGCGCCTGTCCGGCGGCGGCGATCTCCTCAGCGGCGGCAGCGACGAAGACTCGAAATATCGCGGTGCCCAGGGGCTCGATCCGGAACTGATCGCCAAGCTTGAAAAGCAATTCGGCTTCGACAAGCCGCCACTGACGCGTTTCGGCGAGATGATGTGGAATTACATCCGCTTCGATTTCGGCGAGAGTTTCTTCCGCAACACCTCCGTGCTCGAACTGATCAAGGAGAAGCTGCCGGTGTCGATCTCGCTCGGCATCTGGATCCTGATCTTCTCCTATGCCATCTCCATCCCGCTCGGCATCCGCAAAGCGATCAAGGATGGATCGACCTTCGATGTCTGGACGTCGGGCGTCATCGTCGTCGGCTATGCCGTACCGAGTTTCCTCTTCGGCATTCTCCTGATCGTGCTTTTCGCCGGCGGCTCATTCTACGATTGGTTTCCACTGCGCGGCCTGGTCTCCGACAATTTCGACCAGCTGGCCTGGTGGCAGAAGCCGCTCGACTATTTCTGGCACCTTACCTTGCCGCTGATCTCGCTTTCCCTGTCGGCCTTCGCGACGACGACGCTTTTGACCAAGAATTCCTTCATCGAGGAGATCAAGAAGCAATATGTCGTCACCGCCCGCGCCAAGGGCCTAAACCAGCGGCAGGTGCTCTACGGTCATGTCTTCCGCAACGCCATGCTGATCATCATTGCCGGTTTTCCCGGCGCCTTCATTTCCGCTTTCTTCACCGGCTCGCTGTTGATCGAAAACATCTTCTCGCTGGATGGCCTCGGCCGTCTCGGCTATCTCTCAGTCGTCAACCGGGACTACCCGATTGTCTTCGCCACGCTCTACATCTTCTCGCTGCTCGGCCTCGTCGTCAGCCTGGTTTCCGACCTGATCTACACCTGGATCGATCCGCGCATCGATTTCGAGCGGAGGGATGTCTGATGGACGCCGCCGCAAATCCTGCCGTCGCAACACCCGTCAAGCCGCCGCGCAAGGGCCTGCTCTCGCCGACCAATATCCGCCGCTGGCATAATTTCCGGGCGAACGGCCGCGGTTACTGGTCGCTGTGGTTGTTTATGCTGCTGTTCGTCCTCAGCCTGTTTGCCGAGTTCATCGCCAACGACCGGCCGATCATAGCCTCCTACAAGGGCGAGGTCCTGTTTCCGGTCCTCATCGATTATCCCGAGGAGAAATTCGGCGGCTTCCTGGCCGAAACCGACTATCGTTCCTCGGTCATTGCCGACGAGATCAATGCCAATGGCTGGATGATCTGGCCGCCGATCCGCTATTCCTACCGCTCGGTCAATTCCAACATTCCGCATTCGGCGCCCACGGCCCCCTTCTGGCTGATGACGAAGGAGGAGCGCTGCGCCGGCTACCCGCAAGGGGTGAACGATCCGGATTGCACCCTCGGCAATCTCAACTGGCTCGGCACCGACGACCAGGCGCGCGACGTGCTGGCGCGCGTCATCTACGGCTTCCGCATATCGGTGCTCTTCGGCCTGGTGCTGACCATTTGCTCGGCGATCATCGGCGTGACGGCAGGTGCTGTGCAGGGTTATTTCGGCGGCTGGACCGATCTGCTGCTACAGCGCTTTATCGAGATCTGGTCGTCGATGCCAGTGCTCTACATCCTGCTGATCATCGCCGCACTCCTGCCGCCCGGCTTCTTCGTGCTGCTCGGCATCATGCTGCTCTTCTCCTGGGTCGGCTTCGTCGGCATCGTGCGCGCCGAATTCCTGCGCGCCCGCAATTTCGAATATGTCCGCGCCGCCCGCGCGCTTGGCGTCAACAATCGCACCATCATGTGGCGCCATCTGCTGCCGAACGCCATGGTCGCGACGCTGACCTTCTTGCCCTTCATCCTCTCCGGCTCGATCACCACCCTGACCTCGCTCGATTTCCTCGGCTTCGGCATGCCGCCGGGCTCCCCCTCGCTCGGCGAGATGATCGCGCAGGGCAAGACCAATCTGCAGGCGCCATGGCTCGGGCTGACGGCCTTCTTTGCCATGTCGATCATGCTTTCCCTGCTGATCTTCATCGGCGAAGCCGTGCGCGATGCCTTCGATCCGAGGAAGACGTTTCAATGAGTGATATGCCAGAACCGCTGCTTTCCGTCCGCGATCTCTCGGTTGCCTTTCATCAGGGCGGCGAGACCTCGCTCGCCGTCGATCATATCTCCTTCGATATCGCCAAAGGCGAGGTCGTGGCGCTCGTCGGCGAGTCCGGCTCCGGCAAGTCGGTCTCGGCCAATTCGATTCTGCGGCTTTTGCCTTATCCGTCCGCAAGCCATCCCTCGGGCGAAATCCTCTTCAAGGGCAAGGACCTCCTGAAGGCGTCGGAGCGGGCACTGCGGGAAGTGCGCGGCAACGACATCACCATGATCTTCCAGGAGCCGATGACCTCGCTCAATCCGCTTCATACGATCGAGAAGCAGATCACCGAGATCCTGGCCTTGCACCAGGGCCTCACCGGCCAGCCGGCGCGCCAGCGCGTCCTGGAATTGCTGAACCAGGTCGGTATCCGCGAGCCGGAGAAGCGGTTGAAGGCCTATCCGCACGAACTGTCAGGCGGCCAGCGCCAGCGCGTCATGATCGCCATGGCGCTCGCCAACCGGCCGGAATTGCTGATCGCCGACGAGCCGACCACCGCCCTCGACGTCACCGTGCAGGCGCAGATCCTCGAATTGCTCCGGCAGTTGAAGGCCGTCCACGGCATGTCGATGCTGTTCATCACCCATGATCTCGGTATCGTGCGCAAATTCGCCGATCGCGTCTGCGTCATGACCAAGGGCAAGATCGTCGAAACCGGAACGGTCGAAGACGTCTTCGCCAATCCGAAGCATGAATATACCCGGCACCTTCTCGCCTCCGAGCCGCGGGGCGAACCACCGCTGGCCGATCCCTCGAAACCGATGGTGATGGAAGGGTCGGATATCCGCGTCTGGTTCCCGATCAAATCAGGGCTGATGCGCCGTATCGTCGATCACGTTAAGGCGGTCGACGGCATCGACCTTTCGCTGCGCGCCGGCCAGACGCTGGGCGTCGTCGGCGAGTCCGGCTCCGGCAAGACCACGCTCGGCCTGGCGCTCACCCGGCTGATTTCCTCAGAAGGACGGATCGCCTTCGTCGGCAAGGATATAGCCGGCTACTCGTTCAGTGAGATGCGGCCGCTGCGCAACCAGCTGCAGGTCGTCTTCCAGGATCCCTACGGATCGCTCAGCCCGCGCATGTCGGTCGGCGATATCGTCGCTGAAGGGCTGAAGGTGCATGAGCGCTCCCTGACATCGGAAGAACGCGACCAGCGCGTCTGCTGGGCGCTGGAGGAGGTGGGTCTGGATCCCCTGACCCGCTGGCGTTATCCGCACGAATTCTCCGGCGGCCAGCGCCAGCGCATCGCCATCGCCCGGGCCATGGTGCTGAAACCGCGCTTCGTCATGCTCGACGAGCCGACCTCCGCGCTCGACATGAGCGTCCAGGCGCAGGTGGTCGATCTCCTTCGCGATCTGCAGAAGAAGCACGACCTCGCCTATCTCTTCATCAGCCACGATCTGAAGGTGGTGAAGGCGCTCGCCAACGACGTCATCGTCATGCGGTTCGGCAAGGTGGTGGAGCAGGGACCATCCTCGGAAATCTTCCGCGCGCCGAAGAATGATTACACCAGGGCGCTGATGGCGGCCGCTTTCAACATCGAGGCGGTGCCGACGCTCGCCGTGCAGCAGTAAAGAAGATCATGTCCGCCCGTCCTCCCGTTCTCGTCGATATCAAGTTCAATCCCGAAGGCGTCGCCCGCGTGCTGAAGACGGCGTTTGCCGAACGGGGCAGCATCAATCTCGCCGATCCGGGCCATCAGGCCCGCGATCTCCGCGCGGTCGAATACGCGCTTCTCTGGAAACCGGATGCCGACCTTTTCGCGCGGGCGCCGAACCTCAAGGTAATCTTTTCGGGAGGCGCCGGCGTCGACCACATCATCGGCATGGCCGGCCTGCCCGAGATCCCGATCGTTCGCTTCGTCGATCGCAGCCTGACGACCCGCATGAGTGAATGGGTTGTCATGCAATGCCTGATGCATCTGCGCGGACAATACGCCCATGACAACCACCAGCGGCAACGTGAATGGGCCAAGCTGATCGCGCCGGAGGCGGCTGAGGTGACGGTCGGCGTCATGGGCCTCGGCATTCTCGGGCAGGACGCGGTCGCCAAGCTGAGGGTGATGGGTTTTAACGTTATCGGCTGGTCGCGCAGCCGCAAACAGATCGACGGCGTCGAAACTTTCGATGCCAGCGAGTTGGACAACTTCCTCGCAAGGACCGACATCCTCGTCGGCCTGCTGCCGCTGACGCCTGAAACATCAGGCTTCTATGACGCCGGGCTGTTAGCGAAGCTGCGCCGCAACGGCGCGCTTGGGCAAGCGGTCTTCATCAATGCCGGCCGCGGCAAGAGCCAGGTCGAGGCCGATATCGTTTCCGCCATCCGCAACGGCACCCTCGGCGGCGCATCCCTCGATGTCTTCGAGGCCGAGCCGCTTGCATCAGACAGCCCATTGTGGGACTTGCAGAACGTCTTCCTCACGCCGCACGACGCGGCGGTGTCCGAAGAAAATGCGCTGTTCCGTCATGTCGAGACGCAGATTGCCCGTTTCGAGCGCGGCGAGCCGCTGCAATTCGTGGTCGACCGCGCCGCCGGCTATTGAGCTTTCGGAACCTTCCAGACAGCCACCCGTTTCCTTTGCGGAAATTCTTGCGGCCGGCAAGGCCGGTTAAGACAGCGGAAGGAGACGATGATGGCGCATCAGACGGAAACACGCTGGGAAAAGTCCGATGGCAAGCTTCACAAGGAAGAGCTGATCCCGCCGGTGAAGGCAAGGCAGGGACGCACGGGTTATCGCATTCTGACCGTATTGATCGTCGCGCTGGTGCTTGCCTTCGTTGTTTGGATACCGGTCGAGATTTGGGGCAAGCGCGAAGCGAACGAGGTGGCGCCGCAGCAGCCGGGCCAGCAGCTTCAGTCGCAGCAGCCTGCTCCGCCCGCCGCGCCGGCGCTACAGAACGGCACTGCCGTTCCAACCGAAACGCCGAACACCACGCCGGCCGCTCCGAATGTGGCGCCCGCAACGCCGGCCCGATAATCTTGAGCAAAACCATGTTCACGTCCCGCCGTGATACTGCGGCGGGATGTTTATTGTTTTGTCTGGACTTTAGCCGCCGATTTTTCGATAAGAAGGCACACGAGCCGGTTTCGTGCGCTGGCCCGGAACTTGGCAATACCCGGGAATTTGGCAGCACCTGACCGGAGTGGACAGGGGCAGGAATTTCATGGCCAGGACTGATATCGCAAGACGCGTCTACAATCACGCCTGGAAACTCGATCCGATCATCCGCAGCCTGATCGATACCGACTTCTATAAGCTCCTGATGCTGCAGATGATCTGGAAGCTCTATCCTGACGTGAACGCGTCCTTCACCCTCATTAACCGCACCAAACGGGTGCGTCTGGCAGAGGAGCTCGACGAAGGCGAATTGCGCGAGCAGCTCGATCATGCCCGCACGCTGAGGCTCTCCAAGAAGGAGATGATCTGGCTTGCGGGTAACAGCTTCTATGGTCGCGCCCAGATTTTCGAACCGGAATTCCTCGCCTGGCTTTCCAATTTCCAGTTGCCCGAATACGAGCTGTCGAAGAAGGACGGGCAATATGTGCTGGATTTCCACGGATCGTGGAAGGAAACCACCATGTGGGAAATCCCCGCGCTCGCCATCGTCAACGAGCTGCGGTCGCGCTCGGCGATGAAGGCGCTCGGTCCCTTCACCCTCGATGTGCTCTATGCCAGGGCCAAGGCGAAGATGTGGTCGAAGGTCGAGCGGCTGAAGGAATTGCCGGGCTTACGGATCTCCGATTTCGGCACCCGCCGCCGTCACAGTTTCCTCTGGCAGCGCTGGTGCGTCGAGGCACTGAAGGAAGGCATCGGGCCTGCTTTTGCCGGTACCAGCAACGTATTGCTGGCTATGGATTCCGATCTCGAGGCGGTCGGCACCAATGCTCACGAGCTGCCGATGGTGGCCGCCGCCCTTGCCGAAACCGACGAGCAGTTGCGCAACGCGCCCTACAAGATCCTGCGCGACTGGAACAAGCTCTATGGCGGCAACCTTCTGATCGTGCTGCCCGATGCCTTTGGCACCGCCGCCTTCCTGCGCGATGCGCCGGAATGGGTCGCCGACTGGACCGGTTTCCGCCCGGACAGTGCCCCGCCGATCGAAGGCGGCGAGAAGATTATCGACTGGTGGAAGAAGATGGGCCGCGATCCGCGCCAGAAGCTGCTGATCTTCTCCGACGGCCTCGATGTCGACGCCATCATCGATACCTACCGGCATTTTGAAGGCCGCGTGCGCATGAGCTTCGGCTGGGGCACCAACCTGACGAATGATTTTTCCGGTTGCGCGCCGATCGAGATCTCCGGCCTCAACCCGATCTCCGTCGTTTGCAAGGTCAGCGACGCCAACGGCCGGCCGGCGGTGAAGCTCTCCGACAATCCGCAGAAGGCGACTGGCGAACCGGCCGAGGTCGAGCGCTACCTGAAATTCTTCGGCGCCGAGGACAGGATCGATCAGACCGTTCTGGTGTAGGTCTGGGCCAATGTGCCGCCATCCCGGGGCATATTGATGTGCCCCGCCATCGCATCCTCGATCGACCAACCGAAGCGCCAGGCGTCGAACATCGAGTACCATTCCTGAAAATCGGTAATCGGCAGGATATCCGGCTTCGACATCGGATTGTCGGCCAGACTGCGGCCACGCGCACGGTCCCGTGCGCCACGCTCCTGCATCTCAAGCAGATTCTCGAACATCATTACCCCCGTCTTTATCCCGATTTATGCAATCATGCTAATAAAGCATTGTCGAGTCCGGATGCGACAATTCGGGTTTTTCACAGGATTAGCCCCAATTCGTTAGTTCGGGGGACGATTAGGTCGCAACCGGCCCGGGGTCATCTCAATCAGACAAGCAGAGCATGGCGGCGTCCGCGAGCCGCTCATGCGCTTCGTCATCACGCACACAACGAGCACCCGTGACGGGGAGGCTCGACTTCCTGGCTGGGGTCCGCCGCCGAGCCTCCCGGCTGGCCGACCTTGAACAGGCCGGCAGCGCCGACAGGTTGCCGCTTTCCGGCAGGGGCTATCCAACCCAGATGATATCGAGGGTTAACAGCCGGTTAATATCCACCGGCCTCGTCCCGATCTCGCGCAATCCCGCAATGCGTGCTGGCGCTATCCGCTCGGGTTTTCAGGCTGCCAATCTGCGAAACCGGGTTCTGATCCGGTCGAGATAATAATGGCCGGGAGACGGCGCCACCGTCATCGCATGCGCTTCCGAGGAGGGAACGCCTTCGAACAGACGCTCCTCGCCATTCTTGAAACAAATCCTGAGCCGCCCGTCTTCCTGGCTGAAATAGACGGATTTGATGATCTTCGACTTTACCGAAAGTTCTTCCACCTGTTTTACCTCTGTTTTTTTAAATTTGGCAGAAGGTAAACCCAAACGTGCAAAGACGCGGTGAACTCGCATGGTAAAAAATCAGGAATCTTTCGACGCTTTGAACCTCGCCGCGCCGCCGGAGCGACGGGTTCGACGAGCCCCGAACGCACGCTTGCGAGCGGGGCATTTCGTTGCTCCGTCCCGACACGTCCAGCACAGGTAAGGCCTGTTTGGGCCATTTGATCGTGATCTCGAAAACAAGATCAAGGCCGATCAGATTTTGCCAATCCGGCGGAAAACGCCGTCAGCAAGGCCTTTCCCTGGCCCCAGTCCTCAAGGCCGCTTTGCCCGTTGATATGGCCGAAAGGACCGATCGCGACAAGACCGCTGCCCCACAGATCCGCTCGCGCATGGGCATGATCGAGCGTGCCGAAAGGATCATCGGCGCTTGCGATGATCAGAGTGGGGAAGCGCATCTTTTGCGGCGGCGGATCGGCGAATCCGGCAGCCTCCTCAGGGAATGACGCGGACTGCGGATCCGGGACCGCCACAAGAAATGCTCCGGCAACGGCAAGCGAAGAAGCCTGCTGCCAATGAGCGACCAGCAGACAGGCAAGGCTGTGGGCGACCAGCAGGGGAGGGGTTGCCGATGCGCCGACGGCGCGCTCCAGGGCTGAAATCCAGTCCGCCAGATCGGGTTTTTCCCAATCGGCTGGTTGAAAACGTCGCATTTCCGGGTTCGACTTTTCCCAGCGTGTTTGCCAATGAGCCTCGCCCGAACCGCCAATCCCCGGCAATATGATGATGTCCTTCATGTCTTTTCCTCTGATCGTCCGTGCAGGTGAAAATGATGCATTTTCATTTGCTTCGGAATGAATGATCATCGGAAAACCGCGTCTCTCTCCGATGATTTCAAGGTGATCCCATGGCTTTTCAGGAAAACAATCGGGTACTGCTCGATCCAACCGATATCGCCATTATCGAAGCGATGCAGGAAAATGGCCGCATTGCGATTTCCGAACTCGGTCGAAGGGTCGGGCTCTCTCAGCCGGCAGCATCGGAACGGGTCAAGCGGCTGGAAGACCGCGGCATCATTGTCGGTTACTCGGCCCGTATCGACCCCACCGCTTTGGGAATTGGAATGACGGCTGTGCTTCGCCTGCGCACGACGCATGAGCATATCAAAGCCTGCCTGAAACAGTTCGCGGAGATGCCGCAGGTCATGGAAGTATTGCGCCTCACCGGAGAGGACTGTTTTCTCTTGAAGGTGCTGGTTCCGTCGCCGGGAGAGCTGGAAACGATCGTTGACACGATCGCGCGTTTTGGGGCCGTGACGACATCTCTCGTGTTGCGCAGCGAGAATCCGAAGCCGATTGGACGCGCCCTGCTTCAGCGCCCTTGAGAATATGCGGACGACCGGCTTGTTCCAGCGAAGCGTGCCGCCACAACGCTTCCGCGTCCCGCTCTCGATACGGTTTGAATCAATATTGAAAATGAGGGATATGGCGGACAGGGTGGGATTCGAACCCACGGTACGCTTTCACGTACACACGCGTTCCAGGCGTGCGCCTTAAACCACTCGGCCACCTGTCCTTTTTTGGCGTTCGCGCCCGGATAGGAGCAAATCGTCGGAACGGCGCGATATATACCGATGAATTTTTGTCGATCAACCGAAATCTAACAGTTTTTTGACTTCTTCCGATAAAACTCGCCTCGGCCACTCCATTGTGCTTCACCTCATCGACGACTATGTAATTCTCTAAGGTGGAGAATGGCGCGGCCGGCCGGAATTGTCCGGCATATCGAGCGTCGGAGGAATTGATGCGTTTCCTGTTGCGTCTGGCGAGTCTTGTCGCGCTTGCGGCGGCGGTTATTGCCGGGACCATCGATTCGATCCAGTCGGTTGCGGCGTCCTCCGTGGTGATGACGCCGATCTCCGATGCCTGGCAGGATGTGAGTCCGACAACCCTTACGTCGCTGCAATCCTCCCTTTCCTATTATATCCACCCGCGTTTCTACACCTTGATCTTCCAGTGGCTGATGCTCCAGCCGGCCTTTGCCGTTTTCCTGGTGATCGCGCTGCTTCTGTGGATGATCGGCTACAAGAAGCCGCCGGTGGCCGGTCGCTTCACCGCATAGCAAGGTGGTTTTACCGGCACGATCCGGCGGGAAATCCCGTTGGGCATCGCCAGCTCTTCGACGTCGGTATCTGCCGTCGGATTGGCTAGAAAATCCGCATTCTGATGCAAGGAATGTCCAAAAATCAGCCCCGAAGAGCTGATTTTCGGCAATCGCTGCAAATCTTTACCAGCTGAAAAATTTCTGGTGAATTTTTCCGTGAGCCATGCAAGGATGCGCGCAGCCAGGCCTCCGGGGGGAGGTCGGTGGTTCCGCAGACATGCCCGGAAAGGGCTTGCGGGAGGACCCCTAACGAATAGCAACAACAGGGCTGCACAATGAAAAAATCCCTTCTCACTCTCTTTGCCGTGGCTGCCATGTCGACGACGGCGCTTGCCGCCGATGTCAAGCCGGCGCTGGTTTACGGCACCGGCGGGAAGTTCGATAAGTCCTTTAACGAGGCGGCCTATAACGGTGCCGAGAAGTTCAAGGCCGAGACGGGCATTGCCTATCGCGACTTCGAGCCGACGGGCGACACCCAGGGCGAACAGGCCATCCGCAATTTCGCAAGCCGCGGTTTCAATCCGGTGGTTGCTGTTTCCTTCGCCTGGACTTCGGCCATCGAGAAGGTTGCAGCCGAATTCCCGGATACCAAGTTCATCATCGTTGACTCCGTCGTCGACAAGCCGAACGTCCGCTCGGTTGTCTACAAGGAAGAAGAAGGCTCCTACCTCGTCGGCGTTCTCGCCGGCATGGCGTCGAAGTCAGGCAAGGTCGGCTTCGTCGGCGGCATGGACATTCCGCTGATCCGCAAGTTCGAATGCGGCTACGAGCAGGGCGCACGCTCCGTCAAGGCCGATATCGAAGTCTTCCAGAACATGACCGGCACCACGGGCGCTGCCTGGAACGACCCGGTCCGCGGCGGTGAGCTCACCAAGAACCAGATCGACCAGGGCGCTGACGTCGTTTACGCGGCAGCTGGTGCCACCGGTCTCGGCGTTCTGCAGACGGCCGCCGACAACAAGAAGCTGTCGATCGGCGTCGACTCCAACCAGAACTACCTGCATCCGGGCTCGGTCCTGACCTCGATGGTCAAGCGCGTCGACCTCGCCGTCTACAATGCTTATAACGACACCAAGAACGACAAGTTCACCGGTGGCGTCCAGGCGCTCGGCGTCAAGGAAGACGGTGTTGGCGCGGCGATCGATGAGCACAACAAGTCTCTGATCACGCCGGAAATGCAGGCTGCCGTCGACAAGGCCAAGGCCGACATCATTGCGGGAACCATCAAGGTTCACGATTACACCTCGGACAACGCTTGCCCGAAGTGATCCTCGCCCGAATGTGATCGACGATTGAGATCGGGCGTATGGCGGAGGGGACTTTCGCCATACGCCCTTTTCCTATTTGGAGTCTGCAGTGACAGATAAGCCCGCTATCGAGCTTGTCGGCATCGACAAGAAATTCGGTGCCGTCCACGCCAACAAGGACATCAACCTCACCGTTGCCAAGGGGACGATCCACGGCATCATCGGCGAAAACGGCGCCGGCAAATCGACCTTGATGTCGATCATCTATGGTTTCTACCATGCCGACAGCGGCGAGATCCGCGTCAATGGCAATCCCGTCACCATCCGTGACAGCCAGGCGGCGATCGCCACCGGCATCGGCATGGTGCACCAGCATTTCATGCTGGTCGACAATTTCACGGTGCTCGAGAACATCATGCTTGGCGCCGAAGGCGGCATGTTGCTGGCCAAGGGTGTTGCCTCGGCCCGCGCCGAGCTCAAGCGGCTGGAAACGGAATATGGCCTGGAGGTCGATCCCGACACGCTGATCGAGGAACTCCCGGTCGGCCTGCAGCAGCGTGTCGAGATCCTGAAAGCCATGTATCGCGGCGCCGAGATCCTGATCCTCGACGAGCCCACAGGCGTGTTGACCCCGGCCGAGGCCGATCACCTTTTCCGCATCCTCAAGGTGCTGCGCGATCAGGGCAAGACCATCATCCTCATCACCCACAAGCTGCGCGAGATCATGGCAATCACCGATACGGTCTCGGTCATGCGCCGCGGCGAAATGGTCGCGACCCGCAAGACGTCGGAGACGACGGTGGAGGAACTGGCCGAGCTGATGGTCGGCCGCCGCGTGCTGCTGCGCGTGCAGAAGGGCGAGGCGAACCCGCAAGCCGCCGTGCTGTCCGTCCGCAACCTCACGGTCAAGGATAATCGCGGCGTCACCATGGTCGACAACGTCTCCTTCGACGTGCGCGCCGGTGAGATCGTCGGCATCGCCGGTGTCGCCGGTAATGGCCAGTCCGAATTGCTGGAGGCGATTGCCGGCATCCGCAAGCCGACCTCCGGTGAAATTCTTCTCGACGGTCAGACGATCGACAAGGCCGATCCCGCCCGCCTGCGTGATCTCGGCCTCGCTCATATTCCCGAGGATCGCCACCATATGGGCCTAGTGCTGAAATTCGAGGAATATGAAAATTCCGTGCTCGGCTACCATCGCCGCCCGGCTTACAGCAAAGGCCCGCTGCTCGATCTCGATGCGATCCGCAAGGATGCAATGGAAAAGATCGAAAAATACGATATCCGACCGCCGAACCCGCGGCTGAAGACGGCGAATTTCTCCGGCGGCAACCAGCAGAAGATCGTCGTTGCCCGTGAGATCGAACGCGATCCGAAGATGCTGATCATTGGCCAGCCGACACGCGGCGTCGATATCGGCGCCATCGAATTCATCCACCGCCGGATTATCGAAATGCGTGACGCAGGCAAGGCGATCCTGCTCGTCTCCGTCGAACTCGATGAAATCCGCTCCCTTTCAGACCGTATCCTTGTCATGTTTGCCGGCCATATCGTCGGCGAGAAGACGCCCGATGCCGGTGAACAGACCCTCGGCCTGATGATGGCCGGCATTGCCGCGTGAGGCCTTTATGAGCACTGCTTCCGTTCCACTACCAAACTGGATCAATTACGGCCTCATCCCGATTTTGAACCTCGTCGTCGCCTTCCTGATCTCCGGCTTCGTCGTCTGGATAATCGGGGAAAGCCCGCTCGATGCGCTGTCGCTGCTGATCCAGGGCGCGCTCGGCAATGGCGAAGGCATCGGCTTCACGCTGTATTACGCGACGAGCTTCATCTTCACCGGCCTCTCCGTCGCGGTGGCGATCCATTCCGGCCTCTTCAACATCGGCTCCGAAGGCCAGGCCTATGTCGGCGGCCTCGGCTGCGCG
Source organism: Rhizobium sp. PRIMUS64 (assembly GCF_023006465.1). Lineage (NCBI taxonomy): Bacteria > Pseudomonadati > Pseudomonadota > Alphaproteobacteria > Hyphomicrobiales > Rhizobiaceae > Rhizobium > Rhizobium sp. PRIMUS64. Next base: position 15,365 of record NZ_JALBGX010000066.1, read on the forward strand.
CTGGTGGCGCTGGCGCTCGATCGTTACGTGCCATGGTATGTGACGATGCCGATCGCCGTCGTTGGCGCCGGCCTGTTTGGTGCGGCCTGGGCCTTCATCCCGGCCTTCCTGCAGGCAAAACGCGGCAGCCACATCGTCATTACGACGATCATGTTCAATTATATCGGCGCGACACTGATGGTGTATCTCCTGGTGCATGTGCTGATCGTGCCCGGCAAGATGGCGCCGGAAACCCGCACCTTCCTCGAAGGCGGCCAATTGCCGAAGCTCGGCTGGGTTATGCAGCTGTTCGGCGCCAAGCTGGGGGCTGCCCCGTTCAACGTCTCCTTCATCATTGCGCTCGTTGTCAGCTACCTCGTCTGGTTGCTCGTCTGGCGCACCAAGCTCGGTTTCGAGATGCGCACGCTGGGCGTCAGCCCGACGGCGGCGGCCTATGCCGGCATCCCCTATGCCCGCACCGTGATCATCGCCATGCTGCTCTCCGGAGCGCTTGCCGGCATGATGGCGCTGAACCCCGTCATGGGCTCGTCGGCCCGCCTGCAGGTGGAATTCGTCGGTGGTGCCGGGTTCGTCGGCATCGCCGTCTCGCTGATGGGACGCAACCATCCGCTCGGCATCATCGTGGCGGCGATCCTCTTCGGTATTCTCTACCAGGGCGGTGACTGGATTTCCTTCGAAATGCCGAACATCACCCGCGAGATGATCCTCGTCATCCAGGGTCTGGTGATCCTCTTTGCCGGCGCGCTGGAATACATGTTCCGGCCGGCAATGGTGCGCCTCTACCAACAGTTCAAGCGCGGTTAAGGAGCGGGCGATGGATTATTATGACATCTTCATCAGCGTTCTGAGCTCGACCATCCGCCTGTCGATCCCGCTGATCTTCACTGCCCTTGCCGGTCTGTTTTCGGAGCGCGCCGGCATCTTCGATATCGGCCTTGAGGGCAAGATGCTGGGCTCGGCCTTTGCCGCCGCCTGCGTTGCCTATCTCACCGATTCGGCCTGGCTCGGGCTCGGTGCCGGCATCCTCTGTTCGGTGGCACTGAGCCTGGTGCATGGTTTTGCCTCGATCACCAACCGTGGCAACCAGATCGTCTCCGGTGTCGCGATCAACTTCTTCATCGCCGGCATCACCATCGTGCTTGGGCAGGCCTGGTTTGGCCAGGGCGGACGCACGCCGCAGCTGTCGCCGGAGTCGCGTTTCGCACCGATCATCCTGCCGGGCGCCGATACTGCTCGCGACATACCGATCATCGGCCCGATCTATGCCAACGTCATATCTGGCAACAATGTCCTCACCTATCTCGCCTTCCTCGCCGTGCCGTTTTCCTGGTGGGTGCTTTACCGCACACGTTTCGGCCTGCGGCTGCGCGCCGTCGGCGAAAACCCGGGTGCGGTCGATACGGCCGGCATCTCGGTCGCCTGGCTGCGTTACCGCGCCGTCATGTGTGCCGGCATTCTCTGCGGCTTTGCCGGCACCTATCTGGCAATCGCTCAGTCCGCCGCCTTCATCAAGGACATGTCGGCCGGCAAGGGCTACATCGCGCTCGCAGCTCTCGTCTTCGCCAAGTGGAAGCCTGTACCCGTCATGTTTGCCTGCCTGCTCTTCGGCTTCCTCGATGCGCTGGCAAATTTCATGCAGGGAAAGCAGGTGCCGCTAATCGGCGAAGTGCCGGTTCAGGTTTTCCAGGCGCTGCCCTATGTCCTGACCTGCGTCCTGCTTGCTGGCTTCATCGGCGTTGCGACTCCGCCAAAGGCCGGTGGCGTGCCCTATACGAAGGAGCGTTGATATGTCTCACGATCTGTTCGAAGCCGCCCGCGGCGCCATGGCCTTTGCCCATGCGCCCTATTCGAAATTTCCGGTCGGCGCGGCGATCCGCGCCGAGGACGGCAAGGTCTATACCGGCGCCAACATCGAAAACCTCTCCTTTCCGCAAGGATGGTGCGCCGAGCCGACGGCGATCAGCGCCATGATCATGGGTGGCGCGAAGAAGATCGTTGAAATGGCCGTCATTGCCGAGAAGCTGCCGCTCTGCCCGCCCTGCGGCGGCTGCCGCCAGAAGATCTCCGAATTCGCCTCCAAGGGGACGAAGATTTACCTCTGCGATGAAACAGGCGTGAAGAAGACCATGACGATGGAAGAGCTTCTTCCCTTCAGCTTCGAGACTGAACTCGGATGAAGGCGACGGTCAGCCTGCTCGCCGCACTGCTCGGCGGAATCAAGCCGCGCCACGGCATCGTGCTCGGCTCCGGTCTCGGCTCCCTCGTCGGTGAGCTGGACGGCGCCGTCCGTGTTCCCTATCGCGACCTGCCGGGCTTTCCCGTCAGCGCGGTCTCCGGCCATGCAGGCGAAGTCGTCGCCGGCCGCCTCGGCGGCGTGCCTGTCGTCATGCTCTCCGGCCGCGTGCATTATTACGAGAAGGGCGATGCCAACGCCATGCGCCTGCCGATCGAGGTGCTGAAGGCGCTCGGCGTCGAAGCGCTGATCCTGACCAATTCGGCCGGATCGCTGCGTGACGACATGCCGCCCGGTTCGGTGATGCAGATCACCGATCATATCAACTATTCCGGCATGAACCCGCTGATCGGTGAGGAAAGCGATCATCGTTTCGTCGGCATGACCAATGCCTATGATGCCGGACTTGCCGCGGCGATGCAGAGGGCAGCGGCAAAGCTTAAAATCGAGCTGGCGCAGGGTGTCTATATGTGGTTCTCCGGTCCAAGCTTTGAAACGCCGGCGGAAATCCGCATGGCGCGCATCCTTGGCGCCGATGCCGTCGGCATGTCGACGGTGCCCGAGGTGATCATCGCAAGAATGCTGGGTCTGAGGGTTGCCGCCGCCTCCGTTATCACCAACTATGGGGCAGGCATGACCGGCAATGAGCTTAGCCATGAAGAAACCAAGGACATGGCGCCCATCGGCGGCGCCCGTCTCGCCGCGATCCTGAAAGACATGATTGCGGCTAGAACAGGATGATTTTAGGCCGGGTCGGCCTAAAATCTGAATCCTGTTCTAAATTATACAGTTAGAGCATGATGTCGTCCGAAAACCGCGCACACTTTTCGGCATCATGCTCTAGAGGAAGCGAAGATGAATAGCTATTCCAACCGGGAAACGGCGGCTGTCGCCCTTTCTCTTCTCGACCTCACCAATTTGAAGGATGATTGCACCGAGGCGCAGATCGACGCGCTCTGCACCCGCGCGCAGACGCCCTACGGCAACAGTGCTGCGATCTGCATCTGGCCGCGGTTCGTCGCTCAGGCCCGCAATATCCTTGGCACAGGCCACGCCGTGCGTATCGCGACGGTCGTCAACCTCCCCTCCGGCGATATGGAAGTGGCCGATGTCGCTGCTGAAGCACGCGAGGCGATTGCCGATGGAGCCGATGAGATCGATCTGGTCATTCCCTACCGCAAGCTGCTCGCCGGCAACGAGAAGGCGGTGACCGACATGGTCAAGGCCGTGCGCGCCGAATGCGCCGGCCCGGTTCTTCTGAAGGTCATCATCGAGACTGGCGAGCTGAAGGATGCGGCATTGATCCGCCGTGCCTCCGAACTCGCAATTGAAGCCGGCGCCGATTTCATCAAGACCTCCACCGGCAAGGTCGCCGTCAATGCGACGCTCGAAGCCGCCGACATCATGATCCGAGCTATCCGCGAAAGCGGCCGCAAGGTCGGCTTCAAGCCGGCAGGCGGTATCGGCTCGGTGGCCGATGCCGCACTCTATCTGAGCCTTGCCGAAACTATCATGACACCGGACTGGGCGATGCCGTCGACGTTCCGCTTCGGCGCTTCCGACCTGCTTGACGATATCCTGGCGGTTCTAAGCGGAACACAGTCAGCACCGGCTGCGGCGTCGAGCTACTGAAATGATTCCGCAGGAGATCATTCGGCGTAAGCGCGATGGCGACGAACTTGACGCCGCCGATATCAGGTCCTTCATCGCGGCACTCGCTGCCGGTCAATTGTCGGAAGGCCAGATCGGCGCATTCGCCATGGCCGTCTGGTTCAAGGGCATGTCGCGGGCCGAAATCGTGGCCTTGACGCTGGCGATGGCCGATTCCGGGGACAGGCTGCAATGGGCCGATATCGACCGTCCGATCGCCGACAAACATTCGACCGGCGGCGTCGGCGATAATGTTTCGCTGATGCTGGCGCCGATCACAGCCGCCTGCGGCCTCGCCGTTCCGATGATCTCCGGACGCGGTCTCGGCCATACCGGCGGCACGCTGGATAAGCTCGAATCCATTCCCGGCTATAGGATTACCCCGGACGCCGACCTGTTCCACAAGGTCGTGAAGAAGGCGGGATGCGCCATCATTGGCCAGACTGGCACCTTGGCGCCCGCCGACGGCAGGCTCTATGCCGTGCGCGATGTGACCGCCACCGTCGATTCCATTCCCCTCATCACCGCCTCTATTCTCTCGAAGAAACTTGCGGCCGGGCTCGAGACGCTGGTGCTCGACGTCAAGGTCGGCAACGGCGCTTTCATGGCTGACCGCGGCCAGGCGGAGATCCTGGCGCAGTCGCTGGTCGAGGTGGCCAATGGCGCAGGCGTGAAGACCTCGGCCCTGATCACCGACATGAACCAGCCGCTCGCCGATAGTGCCGGCAATGCCGTCGAGATGCGCAACTGCCTGGATTTCCTAGCAGGCAGGAAAAGAGACACGCGGCTTGACATCGTCGTTCTCGCCTTCGCCGCCGAGATGCTGGTGAAATCAGGCATCGCCGCTTCGCCTGATGAAGCCGAGGGGATGGCACGTCAGGCCCTGTCATCGGGAAAGGCGGCTGAAGTCTTCGCGCGTATGGTATCGATGCTCGGCGGCCCGGCCGATCTCATCGAAAATCCCGACCGATATCTGGTCAGGGCGCCTGTGGAAAAACCTGTCCTGGCCGCCCGGTCCGGCTGGCTCTCCGCTTGTGATGCGCGCGGTGTCGGCCTCAGCGTCATCGATCTCGGCGGCGGAAGACGCCATCCGTCGGATCGGATCGACCATCGCGTCGGCTTCTCCGAACTTCTGCCGCTTGGCACCCGTGTGACCGCGGGCGAACCGATCGCTCTCGTTCATGCCGCTGACGAAGCCGCGGCGGAGAGGGCGGCTGCGGCGCTTGCCATGCACTACCGCATTACTGACGACAAGCCGGAGACGACGCCGGTGATTGCAGGCCTTGTTTGACGCAGTTTACTGCTTGAGGCTGAGCGAACCGTCGGCGACGGAATAGGAGGCGAGCTTCTGCAGGAAACTCATGCCGACCAGCGTCGTCGTCAGCGCATCGTCCCTCAGGACGAAGGCTTCGACATCGCGCACGCGAATGCCGCCGATTTCGACCCGGTCGAGTGTCACATGCGCGGCTTTCGTCTGACCGTTCGCAGTGTTCACCCCATAACGGAAATCGAGTTGGTTGGCGGTGAAGCCCAGTCGGCGGGCGAGCGTCTCGTTGAGCGCCACATAGGTGGCGCCGGTATCGATCAGGCCTTGCACCGACTTGCCGTTGATCTTGAAGCTGCCGGTATAGTGGCCCTGTGCATCGGCCTGCAGGCGGATCGCATTGCTGCCGTAGACGGGCTCCGGTGCGGCCGGTTTGTCGGTTTCGGTCGATACATAATTGGCGGAGAGAGCGTCAGCAGGCTGCTGGCTGGTGCCTCCGAAGAAGGAAGGCACCTGTGTGGCGAGCACCGCGGCGATGCTGGCGAATAGGACGGTACGCACGAGCATGAAACAGAAATCCTTCCTGTATAAACCCCGCTTCATGCGGGGCCTCATGCTTCAGACCTCCTAAACCTCAAGTGCTGATAAGTTGCTAATATCGACGCCGAAAGGCCCGTAGCGAACCACCGGGCCGTAAAGTCTTTCGATTTGGTAAAGGAAGGCTGAAATTACTTGGTGCCGTACATGCGGTCGCCGGCATCGCCGAGACCGGGCACGATATAGCCCTTCTCGTTGAGATGACTGTCGATCGAGGCGGTGAAAACCGGAACATCGGGATGCGCCGCACGGAAGTTGCGGATGCCTTCCGGCGCGGCAAGCAGGCAGAGGAAGCGGATATTGTGGGCGCCGCGCTCCTTGAGCTTGTCGATCGCCGCGATCGAGGAATTGCCGGTTGCAAGCATCGGGTCGACGACGATGATCAGTCGCTCGGCCACGTCCTCCGGCGCCTTGAAGTAATATTCGACCGGCTGCAGCGTCTCGTGGTCGCGATAGACGCCGATATGCGAGACGCGCGCGGATGGCACGAGATCGAGCATGCCTTCGAGCAATCCGTTGCCGGCGCGCAGGATCGAGGCGAAGACCAGCTTCTTGCCTTCGAGGATCGGCGACTCCATCGTCTGCAGCGGTGTCTCGATCGTTTCCATTGTCAGTTCGAGATCGCGGGTCACCTCGTAGCAGAGCAGTGTCGAAATTTCGCGCAGCAGGCGCCGGAAACTTCCCGTCGATGTCTCCTTGCGCCGCATGATGGTGAGCTTGTGCTGCACAAGCGGATGATCGATGACCGTGACGCCGTCCATGGGGAAGCCTTTCATTCTTTCTATCGAATGTTTCTTTCACGGAAATCGGCCTGACCGCAAGAGTGGTGGTCAATTTGCGCCGATCTTCCCCAACCTCTACCCTCAAAGCCGGGCAAGCAAGACCTTGCGCGTCTGCTCGTCGACGAAGGCCGCCTCGATCGCAGTGCGTGTCATCGCGTCGATCTCGGCGTCGCTGAAACCGAAAACCCCTGCGGCAAATTCGTATTCCTGCTTAAGCGAGGTATGGAAGAAAGGCGGATCGTCCGAGCTGATCGTCACCCCCACGCCTGCTTCCTTCAGCCGGCGCAGCGGATGGGAAGCAAAATCGGGAAAGACCCCGAGCGCGATATTGGAGCCTGGGCAGATCTCGAGCACGGTGCCGAGATCGGCAAGCCGCTTCACCAAGTCGAGATCCTCGATGGCGCGCACGCCATGACCGATGCGCGAGGGGCGCACCGCATCGAGCGCGTCGGCGACGCTGAAGGCGCCGCAGACCTCACCGGCATGGATGGTTAGCCCAAGGCCGGCATCGCGGGCGATATCGAAGGCGCGGGCATAATCGGCGACGCGCCCCATGCGCTCCTCGCCGGCAAGGTTGAAGCCGGTAATCAGAGGATTGCCGGCCTTAACAGCATATTCGGCAGCACCAATCACGCTCTCCGGACCGAAATGCCGCTCGCCGGTGACGATCAGCCGGGCCTCGATGCCGCTCTTTTCCCTGGCCCGCCGGATGCCTTCGCAGATACCCGCAATATAGGGGTCGGCCCCCAGGCCGATGCGCTTGCCGTGATCGGGCGAGACGATGAGTTCGCTGTAGATCGTATGGATGCCGGCGAGTTCGTCGAGATAGGTTTCGGTCAGAAGCGCATAGTCCTCCTCGGTCCTGTAGACCTCGGAAACCTTGTCGTAACATTCGAGGAAGCTTGCGAAATCATGCCAGACATAGGCTCCGTCGCGAAGTTCAGCGCTGATGTCGACGCCATATTTCTGCGCCTGCGCCGCGGTCAGAGCTGGAGGGGCCGCACCCTCCAGATGGCAGTGCAGTTCGACCTTCTTCAAATGCGATGTCACAGAAAGCTCCTTCCGTGCGGTCCGGCCGTGATGCCGAGATGCCGTGCGATGCTCTCGCCGATATCGGCATAGCTGCGGCGCACGCCGATCGAACGCGACCGGATGCCCGGGCCATAGGCGATAACAGGCACGCGTTCGCGCGTATGGTCCGTGCCGCGCCAGGTCGGATCGCAGCCATGATCGGCGGTGAGCACGACGAGATCGCCGGGCTTCAGTTTCTTGTGGACTTCGGGTAAGCGCGCATCGAAGGCCTCGAGGGCTGCGGCATAACCCGGCACGTCGCGGCGATGGCCGTAGATCATGTCGAAATCGACGAAATTGGTGAAGACGAGATCGCCGTCCTCAGCCTCGTCAATCGCCGAAAGCGACGCATCCATCAGCGCCTCGTTGCCGTTCGCCTTGATGACCCGCGAGATACCCTGATGCGCGAAGATATCGCCGATCTTTCCCACAGCATGCACGTGCCGGCCGTGCTCGATAAGCCGGTCGAGCAACGTCGGCTCCGGCGGCAGCACAGAAAAGTCGCGCCGGTTTCCTGTGCGCTGGAAGGTAGAGACGGACTGGCCGATGAAGGGCCGGGCGATGACGCGGCCGATATTGTAGGGATCGAGCAGCCCCCTGGCCAAACGGCAGAAGGCGAGCAGACGATCGAGGCCGAAATGCACCTCGTGCGCAGCGACCTGGAAGACCGAATCCGAGGAGGTATAGCAGATCGGCTTGCCGGTGCGGATATGTTCCTCGCCGAGCCGGGCGATGATCTCTGTTCCCGAGGCATGGCAGTTGCCGAGAATGCCGGACACCCCGGCTTCCTTGCATAGCGCCTCGATGAATTCCTGAGGAAAGGCGTCGCCCTCGATCGGGAAATAACCCCAATCGAAATTGACAGGTGTTCCCGCGATCTCCCAATGGCCCGATGGCGTGTCCTTGCCGCGTGAGATTTCGGTGGCGGCGCCATAAATGCCGTAGACCTTCTCCGGGACGGGCATGCCGGCAGGAAACCGGCCGGAGGCCGACCGTGCAATGTGCATCAGCCCGAGTTCCGACATGTTGGGCAGGGAAAGCGGCCCTTCGCGCAATCCGGCGCGGTCCCCGGCGCCGGCTGCGCAGAACTCGGCGATATGGCCGAGCGTATCGGCGCCCTCGTCACCATAGGCCGACGCATCCGGCGCTCCGCCAACGCCGAAGGAATCCAGAACGAAAAGAAAGGCACGCGCCATTTTACACCCGAGAGAGCCGATCGCCGGCCTCTGGAATGTCGGAGGCGGCTGAAATCCAGCCATATAATGCTGCGGCCGGCTTGGCAAATTCGAGAAGTGGGAAGGGCCGTCAGCAGTCGCCGCAGGGGATCGAGTCGCCTTGCCGCTGGCGGTAGAAATAACTGCGGCTGATGGTGATCGTGCGCATGCCGTCCGGCATGAAGTTCGGGGCGAACAGGAACATCGTATAGGGGATGCTGAGCTCGGTCCGGACCAGGAAACTGTTCGCCGTCTTCATATCAGACGGCACGTTGGTCACCGTGGCATTCTTGGCATAGGGCACCGTCCCGTCCCGTGCCCAGGACCAAAGCACTTTCGCATTGGCGCTGGCATCGATGCTAATGCCGGTGATCTTCAGCGTTAGCGACGTCGAGTTGTAGGGCATGAAGATCGCGGTTGCGACCGATGGCATCTGCGCGAGCGTGCTCTTCGTTACGGATTGTTGCTGGGTGATGAGGTCGGCCACCGTCCCCGCAGCGCGTGTCGCGCGCTTGCTGACGCTGAGGCCGATCGTGATCTCGAAAGCACCGATATAGAGCATGATCAGCACGGGAAAGAGGATCGCGAATTCGATCGCTCCGGCACCCTTGCGGTCTCGGGCCAGTCGCCGCGCCGTCAGGACCAATCTGGTGAACGGGTTGCGCAACGCCATTATGGATACTGTTCGTTCTGGAAGGCCGCGGTTGCGACGATCAGATATTGGCTCGGCATCGAACCGTCGGAGGGGCGTATCGTGGTGATATAGGGCCGGACCAGATCCGTGATGATTTCCCAGCGGTAATAGGCGCGGACCATATTGATCGTGCCGGCGCCGCCCGGCCCATATTTGAAGGCCGCCGTATTGATATCGGCATATTTGTCGGCGGAAAGCTTGGGGATCGTCGTCGGAATGGCCGAGAAGGTACTGAACGTCTGCACATCCAGGTAGAGCTTGCTCGGCGTGGCGACTTCGCTCGCCGAGCAGCGGACCAGGATTGAGATCTCGTTACAGAAAGCCTGGCGGAATTGCGCCTGGTTCATATCGGTCGTGCGGCCGAGATTATAGGTGATCTGTCCGGTTCGCATCCTGCGGCTCATCGTATCAACGCCGTTGGAGACGAGTTCTTCGGCGGCGAAGGCGACGAAAGTTTCGAGGATTGCGAAAATCACCAGGAAATAGGGAATGGCGAGCAGAGCGAATTCGATCGCCGCCGCGCCGTCGCGCGAACGGGCGAGAGCGCGAAACCGTGAGGAACGGAACGGAGCGAAGGCGCGCCGCTTATCCGTCTGCTGATCAATTGCCGTCATTGCCTGGACCCGAGCGATAATTTCCACTCGGCAGACTACGGTCTGTTCGTTGATTTTCCGTTTCAACCTGACACGACGATTTTAACGAATGGTCGAGGAAGCTCCAGATAGTACTCAGGGTGAGGCGGTCGTGGTGGCCGCTTGCTGCGCATGCTGCTCGCAGTTCGGCGTGCAGGACAGCACGGAGCGCTCGGTCTGTCGGTAGACACGCACCGTATTGCCCTCGTCGATCGACACCAGGATGCGCTCGTCGAGGATCGCATTGCCGTCGGCATCGAGAAGGACCAGATTGGTGGTGCCGAAGCTGCGTCCTGTCAGCACGATGGTCTTGGCGTCGGCGACGGTCGCATCGGCGACCTTGGCATTGCCGACGATCACCTTGCTGACGGGGCGGTCGAGCTTCAATACGCGCGCGTGATCCATATAGACGCGCAGCATCTCATCGTCTGCGGCCGCGGAAACTCCCGAAATACCGAAAACGGCGATCATGCCGGCAAAGAAAATGGTTTTGCCGCTCGATGACATTTGGTCCTCTTTCACGATCACAGCGCAATATGCGCATAGAATGGAAAAAAATGGTGAACGAAGCCTTAAGCTTGCCGCTCTGTTCCAGGATGAAGCGTAATGCTCCGATCTGGCACGGTTTCGGGACGGCGCACGCCGCGGTTGGAGACGCAATTTGTGCTATTTCCGGATGAATGCAGCGATTATTCCCGGAATATTGTTAAATATTGAGGTAAGTGTGTAAGGAAATACTGACTCTACAAAGGCCTGTTGTCTCGTTCACATGTCGTTAACTCTTTTCCTTAAGCCGATGGAAACGGCCATTCGCTAGGTTGCAGTCATCCGATCAACGGCAAACAGTTGGCGGACGTGCTGAACATCAACTGGAGTTAGGAGTTACCATGACCAAGCTTTTTAGCCGTTTTCTCAAGGACGAATCCGGCGCGACCGCAATCGAATACGGCCTGATCGCCGCCCTCATTTCCGTAGCGCTCGTTACTGGCGCAACCACGCTCGGTAACAAGCTCAACAGCACGTTCACCACGCTGGGTACCAAGCTGGACGACGCTGTCACCCCCTGATTGGCCAGAGCGTAGCTCTGTCTAGAAGATCGGGCTCACGAGCGAAATGCCGTGAGCCTATCTGTATTGGGCAGATAAGAATTTGAGGCAGGTGAGAAGATGATCGTAGCCGCAATCCTTCTGGTTTTTCCGCTCTGCCTTGCTTTTGCGGCCATATCCGATCTGTTGACGATGACGATCCCGAACAGGGTATCGTTGATCATAGTGATTTCATTCGCCGTGTTGGCGCCATTGAGTGGAGTGGCTCTTCCGGCAATCGGAATGCATGCGCTGGGCGCCGCCATAGTGTTCGGCATTTGCTTTGCCCTGTTTGCGCTCAATGTGATGGGCGGTGGAGATGCGAAACTTTTGAGCGCAGCCGCGCTCTGGTTCGGTTGCGAGCCTGCTCTGCTGACTTTTCTGGCCTATGTCAGTGCCATCGGCGGCTTGGTCACGTTGGCGATCCTGTTGATCCGGTCACAGTCAAATACGATATTGGCCATCGGCCTTCCGATCCCCAATTCGCTGCTGCTTGCCAAGAAGGTTCCTTACGGCATCGCGATCGCGATCGGCGGTTTCATGGCCTTCCCCTCCTCGCCGCTCTTCATCGCCGCGCTGGAAAGCCTGAAATGACGGCATTTTAAATGCCCGTTAACTTAAAATGTAAGCGTTCCATTAACCATAATTATACCAATTGCTGAGCATTCTACAGGGCGAACATATCGTGCCCCGAGGAATGATCGATGAAACCGGCCCGCCTTATAATCCTAGCTGTCGCCGTGGTGGCAGCCGGCCTCGCCGGCCTCCTGGCAATGCGCATGGCGGGCAGTGGCGGTGTCGTCACCCAGGTCCGCTCGGTCGTCGAGAAGGAACCCACCGTCAACATCCTCGTCTCGAGCGCCAATCTGCCGGTCGGCGCACGGCTGGACGACAAGTTGGTGCACTGGATGGCCTGGCCGCAGGGCGGCGTCGTCCCGGGCCTCATCAGCGAAGCCGATAGGCCGGATGCGATCAGGGATCTGCAGGGCGCCGTCGTGCGTCTGCCGATCTTCGAAGGCGAACCGATCCGGCCGGAAAAGATCGCCGATTCCAGCAGCCGTATCCTCTCCTCGCTGTTGCCGGCCGGCAAGCGCGCCGTCGCGACCGAGATATCGGTAGCAACCGGCGCCGGCGGTTTCATCCTGCCGAACGACCGCGTCGATGTCATCATGGTCCGCAAGGGCACTGAGGCTGACAAGCTCATCACTGAAACCGTGTTGAGCAATGTCCGCGTCCTCGCCATCGACCAGCAGATCCAGGAAAAGGACGACGGCTCGAAATCGGTGGTCGGCACGACCGCGACGCTCGAACTCACCCCTGATCAAACGAAGGTTCTCGCCGTCGCCCAGCAGATGGCGGACCGGCTGTCGCTCGCGTTGCGCTCAGTCGCCGATGCGCAGGAGCAGGATACCAGCGCCGCCGACTACCTCCTGAGCGGTGACAACGGCAGTGCGATCATCCAGGTCATCAAATCGGGCGCCATCGTCACGGATGCCAGCGCAGCACCGAAGGCGGAGTAGAAGGACGTGCAAATGGGCAATTCAACGCGGCACGCCGGACTTCTCCTGACAGGCTGCCTCTCGTTGGCACTCGGCGTTTCCGGCACGGCGCCGGCCTCTTTCGTTCCGGTTCTCGGTGTAGGTGAGGCGCGTGCCGATTCCGAAAGCCTGGTCCGCATCTCGCAGACCGGCCGCGACGCTCACCGTCGGCTGAAGCTCGGGCTGAACAAGGCTGTCGTCGTCGATCTGCCGGAGGATGCGCATGATATCCTCGTCTCCGATCCAAGCATGGCCGATGCCGTCACCCGCACCTCGCGGCGCATTTACCTGTTCGGCAAGAAAGTCGGCCAGACGAACATCTTCATCTTCGGCGCCGGCGGACAGGAGATCGTCAATCTCGATATCGAGATCGAGCGCGACGTCTCCGGTCTCGAAGTCAATCTCCGTCGCTTCATTCCCGACTCCAACATCAACGTCGAAATCGTCTCCGACAACATCGTGCTGACCGGCACCGTGCGCACGCCGCAGGATGCCACACAGGCCGCCGATTTGGCGCAGGTCTTCCTGAAGGGCGGCGAGGCGACGACCAGAACCGAGACGGCATCCGGCACCGGCGGCGACAGCTCGGTGGCGCTCTTTGCCGAAAACCGTCAGACCTCGCAGGTCGTCAACCTCCTGCAGATTGAGGGCGAGGACCAGGTCACGCTCAAGGTGACGATTGCCGAGGTCCGCCGCGAGGTGCTGAAGCAGCTCGGCTTCGACAATTTGGTTTCCAACTCCTCCGGTATGACGGTCGCCCAGCTCGGCAGTCCGAGCACCGACAGCGCGACATCGACGGTTGGCGGTGGCCTGGCGGCGCTCTTCAAGAGCTCGATCGGCAAATATGACATTTCGACCTACCTCAACGCGCTGGAGCAGGCCAAGGTCGTCAAGACGCTTGCTGAACCGACGCTGACGGCGATATCGGGTCAGGCCGCGACCTTCAATTCCGGCGGCCAGCAGCTTTATTCGACGACCGACAGCGACGGCAACGTCACCGTCGTGCCGTTCAACTACGGTATCAATCTTGCCTTCAAGCCGGTCGTGTTGTCATCGGGACGCATCAGCCTGCAGATCAAGACCAACGTCTCCGAGCCGGTGGCCGGCAGCGGCAACGCCACCTATCAGCGCCGTTCTGCCGAGACTTCGGTGGAGCTGCCCTCGGGCGGTTCGATTGCGCTGGCCGGCCTTATCCGCGACAACGTTTCTCAAACGATGGGTGGCACCCCTGGCGTCTCGAAGATCCCGCTGCTCGGTACGCTCTTCCGCCAGAAGGGTTTCGAGCGTCAGGAAACCGAGCTCGTCATCATCGCAACGCCCTATCTGGTGCGTCCTGTAGCGCGCAATCAGCTCAACCGGCCCGACGACAATTTCAGCCCTGAGAATGATGGTGCGACCTTCTTCCTCAACCGTGTCAACAAGGTCTATGGCCGTCGTGAGGCGCCCGTCGCCGACGCTCAGTTCCACGGCTCGATCGGGTTCATCTACAAATGAGCGGGACGCGATCGGCAGCAATGTCAGAAAACAGAGATCAGGCGATGGCCCATATGAATTCGATGACACCCCACCTCGGTATCTCGAAGGCCCTTCTGGCCGCAGCCGTCATTTCGCTGGCCGTCCTTTCCGGATGTGCCGGCCCGCACGACCAACTGACGACTGGCGGCATTCCAGATGACTACCGCGCCCGCCACCCGATCATCGTTACGGAGGCGGAGCAGACGGTTGATATACCCGTCGCCTCCACCGATCGACGCCTGACCATTGCCCAGCGCGATCTGATACGCGGCTTTGCCGCAAACTACATCTCGCGCGCCTCAGGCCCGGTTTACGTGCTGTCGCCGCAAGGTTCGCCCAATTCGGCGGCAGCCTATCAGCTGCGCAATCAGGTCCGTGCCGAGCTGGCGTCGCGGGGGATCGCAAGCTCGAAGATTGTCAACACTTCCTATGCCGCCGCCGGTCCCGGCGATGCGGCGCCGATCCGGCTGAGTTTTACCGGCACCACCGCGGTCACCACGCAATGCGGTCAGTGGCCCAAGGACATCTCGAACGATTTAACCAACCAGAATTACTACAATTTCGGCTGCGCCTCGCAGAACAATCTGGCCGCCCAGATCGCCAATCCGGAGGATCTGGTGGCACCCCGCGGCATGACTCCGATCGACGCGCAGCGGCGCAATAATGCGATCCAGGAATACCGGACGACGACATCGACCATCGAAGATGTTGCCGACAGCAACAGCGGCTTCTGAGGCGGAACGGAACGATGAGCGCGATCGAATACGAAATCAGGAATCCCAGCGAGCTTCGCAACGCCGAGGAGGCGGTGCGTATGGCGGATCTGGAAAACATGCGGTCGCTGCCGCGCATCTCCGTCCATGCCTTCTGCGAAAGCGAGGTCCTCCAGCATGTCATGGAACGCTGCGCCAATGATCGGCGCGTGGCGAAGGTCAGCATGCGCATCACCAGCGGCGGCATCGCCGCTGCCGCCAACATGTTTTCCGGCGCCCCGACGCCGAACCTCATCATCCTTGAGACCAAGGCGAATGCCGCGAGCCTGCTTGCCGAACTCGCGCCGCTTGCCGCAGTCTGCGACCCGACGACCAAGGTCGTCATTATCGGTTATTACAACGATATCGGGCTTTATCGCGAGCTCATCCGCAACGGCATTTCCGAATATATGGTCCAGCCCGTCGCCATGCCTGATATCCTTGCGGCGATGGCCTCGATCTTCGTCGATCCGGACGCCGAGCCGCTCGGCCGCAGCATCGCCTTCATCGGCTCGAAGGGCGGCACCGGCGCCTCGACCATCGCGCATAATTGCGCCTTCGGCATCTCCAATCTCTTCTCCACCGAGACGATTCTCGCCGATCTCGACCTGCCCTATGGCACGGCGAACATCGATTTCGACCAGGATCCGGCCCAGGGCATCGCCGAAGCGGTCTTCGCGCCCGATCGTCTCGACGAAGTCTTCCTCGACCGCCTGCTGACGAAATGCTCCGAGCATCTTTCCCTGCTCGCGGCACCCTCGCTGCTCGACCGTGCCTATGACTTCGACGGCCAGGCCTTCCAGCCGGTGCTCGATGTCCTGCAGCGCAGCGCGCCGGTCACCGTGCTCGATGTTCCGCATACATGGTCGGAATGGACTCGTTCGGTGCTGTCGAGCGTCGACGAGGTGGTCATCACAGCGGTTCCCGATCTCGCCAACCTGCGCAACGCCAAGAACATGCTGGACGCGCTGCGCAAGATGCGGCCGAACGACAGGCCGCCGCATCTCATCCTCAATCAGGTCGGCATGCCGAAACGTCCGGAGATTTCGCCGTCGGATTTTTGTGAACCGCTGGAGATCGATCCGATCGCGATCATCCCCTTCGACATCAATCTCTTCGGTAACGCCGCCAATAGCGGCCGGATGATCTCCGAGGTCGACCCGAAGTCGCCGACGGCGGAAACCTTTTCGCAGATATCGCACATCGTCACCGGCCGTGTCGCGATCAAGAAGGCGAAGAAGGGCGGCCTGCTGGGCCTCCTGAAGCGCAAGTAGAACGAGCAGATTGGATCGAGCGGCATGTTTGGAAAACGCGGAAACGAAGGTTTCGGAAAGGTTGGAGGGACGATTGCTCCCCCGCCGCCGGCTCCGGCCGCCGCCCCTGCGGTCTCTTCCCCCTCCATTCTGGTCGAACCCTCGCGCGAGCCCGCACGCCAGCAGGTGACGCCGCCGCCGCTACAGACGCCGCAGCGCAAGCGCCCGGCCCGCACCGACGAATATTACGAGACCAAGGCGCAGGTCTTTTCCGCGCTGATCGATACGATCGATCTCTCGCAGCTTTCCAAGCTTGACGGAGAAAGCGCGCGCGAGGAAATCCGCGACATCGTCAACGACATCATCACCATCAAGAACTTTGCGATGTCGATCTCTGAGCAGGAGGAATTGCTCGAGGATATCTGCAACGACGTCCTGGGTTACGGCCCGCTGGAGCCGTTGCTGGCGCGCGACGACATCGCCGACATCATGGTCAATGGTGCTGGCCAGACCTTCATCGAAGTCGGTGGCAAGACGATCGAATCGGAGATCCGCTTCCGCGACAACGGGCAGCTTCTCTCGATCTGCCAGCGCATCGTCAGCCAGGTCGGCCGCCGTGTCGATGAATCGAGCCCGATCTGCGACGCCCGCCTGCCGGATGGTTCGCGCGTCAACGTCATCGCGCCGCCGCTATCGATCGACGGGCCGGCGCTCACCATCCGCAAGTTCAAGAAGGACAAGCTGACGCTCGATCAGCTCGTCCGTTTCGGCGCTATCACGCCGGAAGGCGCAACCGTGCTGCAGATCATCGGCCGCGTGCGCTGCAACGTCATCATCTCCGGCGGCACGGGCTCGGGCAAGACGACGCTGCTGAACTGCCTCACCAACTATATCGACAGGGATGAGCGCGTCATCACCTGCGAGGATACGGCGGAACTGCAGCTTCAACAGCCGCATGTCGTGCGTCTCGAAACGCGCCCACCGAATATCGAAGGCGAGGGCGAAATCACCATGCGCGATCTCGTCAAGAACTGCCTGCGTATGCGCCCTGAGCGCATCATCGTCGGCGAAGTGCGCGGACCGGAGGTTTTCGACCTGCTGCAGGCGATGAACACCGGTCACGACGGTTCGATGGGCACGATCCACGCCAATACGCCGCGCGAGTGCCTGAGCCGTATCGAGTCGATGATCGCCATGGGCGGCTTCACGCTGCCAGCAAAGACGGTGCGCGAGATCATCTCCACCTCGGTCGATATCGTCATCCAGGCAGCGCGCCTGCGCGACGGTTCGCGCCGCATCACTCAGATCACCGAGGTGGTCGGCATGGAAGGTGACGTCATTATCACCCAGGATCTGATGCGCTACGAGATCGAAGGCGAGGACGCGAACGGCCGCCTGATCGGCCGGCACATGTCGACCGGCGTCGGCAAGCCGCATTTCTGGGATCGCGCCCGCTACTTCAACGAGGAAAAGCGCCTTGCCGCCGCTCTCGACGCGATGGAAGCGAAAACGAAGGAATAGGCGGGATGTTCGGGTTCGATCCGATAGTGCTGGCAATCGTCGTCCTCGCCGCCATCTCCGCGGGCGCGGTGGCCTATGCCCTGTTGTTTTCCCGGATCGAGACTGACAAGAAATCGGCAAGCCGCATCAACCGCGTCAAGTCGGCCGAAAGCGACCGTGTCAAGGTCAAGGCTGCCCGCGACCGGGTGCAGGAGCTGTCGAAGCGCCGCAAATCGGTGCAGGACAATCTGAAGGACCTGGAAAAGCGTCAGCACGAAAAAACCAAGAAAACCCTGTCGATGAAATCCCGGCTGGTGCAGGCGGGCCTGACGATCACGGTGGCGAAATTCTATCTCATCAGCGCCATCTTCGCCTCCGTTCTGCTGCTCGTTGCCTTTATCGTTGGTGTATCGTGGATGGTCATGGTCGGTGTCGCCGTCGTCGCCGGTCTCGGTCTGCCGCGCTGGGTTCTCGGCTTCCTGATCAAGCGCCGCCAGAACAAGTTCCTCAACGAGCTCCCCAATGCACTTGACGTCATCATCCGCTCGATCAAATCGGGCTTGCCACTCAACGATGCGATCCGTCTTATCGCCACCGAAGGCACCGACCCGGTGAAAAGCGAATTCCGGCGCGTGATCGAGGCGCAGCAGGTGGGCCTCAGCATCCCCGACGCCTGCGCCCGCATGACGCTCCACATGCCGCTCCAGGAAGTCAATTTCTTTGCCATCGTCATCGCCATCCAGTCGCAGGCCGGCGGCAATCTCTCGGAAGCGATCGGCAATCTCTCCAAGGTCCTGCGTGATCGCAGGAAGATGAAAGCCAAGGTTTCGGCGCTCTCGATGGAAGCCAAGGCGTCGGCCTACATCATCGGCGCTCTGCCCTTCATCGTTGCGACTCTCGTCTACCTGACCTCGCCGAACTACATGATGATCCTTTTCACCGATCCGCGTGGCCATTTCATCATGGGTTTCTCGGCGATCTGGATGTCGATCGGCATCTTCTTCATGCGCAAAATGGTCAGTTTTGATATCTAGCCGGAAGGAAGCACCATGTCGCAGGACCTTGCCGCAACGCTCACCAATCCGAGCATGCTGATCGCACTTTTCGTGGCGATCGCCGTCTTTGCTACTTTTTATACGATCGCTGTCCCCTTCTTCGAGCGCGGCGATCTCAATAAGCGCATGAAGGCTGTTTCGACCGAGCGCGAGCAGATCCGCGCCCGCGAGCGCGCGCGCATGAACGCGGAAACCGGCGCTGGCAAGGCTTCGCTCAGGAGCCAGAACAACCGCTCGGTCCGCCAGATCGTCGAGCGTTTCAACTTGCGTAAGGCGCTCGTCGACGACAATACCGTCAACAAGCTGCGCGCCGCCGGTTTCCGCTCGGAGAATGCGCTGAATACCTTCCTCGTGGCGCGTTTCCTGCTGCCTTTCCTTTTCCTGGCGCTTGCTGCCTTCTGGGTCTTCGGCCTCGGCAATCTCGCCGAAAGGGGCATGGCTATCCGCCTCTTCGCCGTCATCGGCATCGGTTATCTCGGCTTCTACGCGCCGAATATCTTTATCTCGAACCGTATGGGCAAGCGCCAGCACTCGATCAAGCGCGCTTGGCCGGATGCGCTGGACCTAATGCTGATCTGCGTCGAATCCGGCATCTCGATCGAGGCCGCGATGCGTCGGGTGTCGGAAGAGCTCGGCGAGCAGTCGCCGGCGCTCGCCGAGGAGATGGTGCTGACCACGGCCGAGCTCTCCTTCCTGCCGGATCGCCGTGTGGCGCTCGAAAATCTTGCAACGCGCACCCAGATCGAGCTGGTGCGCTCGGTGACTCAGGCGCTGATCCAGGCCGATCGCTACGGCACCCCGGTCGCGCAGGCGCTACGCGTTCTCGCCCAGGAAGGACGCGACGAGCGCATGAACGAAGCGGAAAAGAAGGCGGCCGCCCTGCCGCCAAAACTGACGGTGCCGATGATCCTGTTCTTCCTGCCGGTGCTGATCGCCGTCATTCTCGGTCCGGCCGGCATCCAGGTGGCAGACAAGTTCTGACGGCTGCGCCGGCGCCGGAAAGCGGATACCGCTTCCGGCAGAGGACGATGTGCATCAAGGACTGTCGGTCCGATCCGCCGTCGGCAAACGCGCGTGACCGCCGCCGGCAGAGCTGGTAAATGGGATGGACGACCATCGCAGCCGCGGATGCAACCGCAGCGCTCTGGCGTTCGTTCAATCCAAAAGAGAGGTTTCCGATGTCTTCTGCGGGCATTTTCGTCAGCATCATGGCAGCCTTGGCGGTCGGCGCGATGAGCCCCGGCCCGAGCTTCGTCGTCGTCTCCAGGATTGCCATCTCGCGTTCGAGGCTGGATGGCCTTGCGGCCGCACTCGGCATGGGCGCCGGCGGGGTCGTTTTTGCCGTGCTGGCGCTTGCCGGGCTGACGGCGCTGCTGTCGCAGTTCGAATGGCTCTATATCCTGCTGAAGGTCGCAGGCGGCGCCTATCTCGTCTATATCGCTGTCAATATCTGGAGGAGCGCCGGTCAGCCGCTCGAGGTCTCCGACGCCGTCAACGGCAACCGCGCGCTGAAATTGAGCTTCACGACTGCGCTGCTGACCCAGCTCAGCAACCCGAAAACCATCATTGTCTATGCCAGCCTCTTTGCGGCACTTCTGCCGAGGACGGTGCCGCTCGATCTCATTGTCGCGCTGCCGCTCGGCGTCTTTGCAGTGGAGGCCGGGTGGTATTCGATCGTGGCCTTCGCCTTTTCGGCCCGCCACCCGCGGCGGCTCTATCTTGCCGCCAAGAGCTGGATCGACCGCACCGCGGGTGCCGTCATGGCCGGCCTCGGCCTCCGGCTCATTCTCGCGGGCGGTAAGTGATCGATAGGCTGGCGCGCGAGTGACTTCGGACGCTTCAAGCTCAGAGTAGATCCGGTCAGTTGGTATTGCTGCCGTCCGCTGCGCTAGGCGTCTTGTCCTTGGCGGCGAGTTTCTGCCAGGAATTCTGCTGCGAGAGCATGCCTCTGAGATAGGCGACATTGGCGTCGGCCTGCTGCGGCGAAAGTTCGCGCCGGGCGATCTGCTCGGCTTCCGGGAAGCGTCCCTGAAGGCCGACGACAAGGGCAAGGTTCTGCCTGACGCGGCTGTCGGCTGTGGGTTGGCCGGCGGCGGAGCGCAGGTAGGTTTCGGCCGTGCGCAAATCGCCGGTCAGCACATAGGACATGCCGAGGTTGGAAAGGATGGAGGGCTCGTTCGGCTGGATGTCGAGCGCGTCGCGGTAGCGCTGCCTGGCATCGCTTGCCCGGCCCATCTGGTCGAGGATCGCGCCTTGGGCCGAAATCAGCTTCCAGTCCGGACGGTCGGGTGTCTGGGCGCGGCCGATCGTGTCGAGCGCCTGCTGGAACTGGCCG
>NZ_JALBGX010000067.1:0-35951 GCF_023006465.1 Rhizobium sp. PRIMUS64
CGGCCTGGGCGGACTGGCGGTCGAGGCGGAAGCCGTTGACAGCGGTGGCGTGCAGCGGGCGGCCATCGTCTGGTCGCGCGGGGCAAACTCGCTGCAGAACAACCCCCGCGTTTCCGAAGTCGGCGACGCCTATAGCCTGGCTTCGAAATTCAGCAGCGAGTTTTCCCGCATGCTGATCAAAGGCAAGGAGCCGAAGGGATTGGATATCTCGCTGCCATCGGGGCAGCGGATGAAATCGTGGCTCGGCGGAAAACCGAAATACGCCGCCTGCGACGCCTTCGGCCGGCCGCCCGGACTGATGGGGGCTGTGGCTGCCAAATACGGCGCGCCGCCGCAATGGACCGAGAAGAAGCCGAAACCGGCCGCGACCTATTGAGAGACGATGCGCGGCGGCGCCGGCTGCCGCCGCGACCAGCACTCAGCCCGCCCCAGGCTGACGGGACGGACGGAGCAAAGGCGGGCAAAGCCTGTGCTCCGTCCGTCTGGAATTCCGTCGCGCTTCATTTCAGTCGGCGGTTCCGGGCCTCAGCCAGAAATACAGCTTGATCTGATCGGGCCTGTCGGAGGAATGCGGGCCGCGCATGAACAATTCGCCACCATTGCGCTCGATCACCCGCCGCGAGGCGTCGTTGTCCTCGTTGCAGAGGATAACGAGGCGGTCGAGGCCTTCCTTTGCCGCGACCGCCAGCAGAAGAGCCAGGGCGGCAGTCGCGTGGCCGTTGCGCTGTTTCCACGGTACGACGGAATATCCCACATGGCCCGATACTCCGGGTGGCAGTTCCTCGGTGCCCGCTTGAAAACGCAGGCTGATGCTGCCGCAAAATTCGGCGTCCCAAATCCAGAACAGGCGGGTGGTGAGAGGCGGCGGTCCGGATCCAGCCCGCTGTCTACCATCAGGAATGAGATCGTGGAAAAACCCTAATCTGTTCTGGCGCAGCCGCTGAAGCTCGCCGTGAACATGGGCCTCATCGCCCGCGCGGCGCGGATCGGGAGACCAGCCGGCGGCAAGCGCCGCTTCGAAACCCGACAGGTTTTCCATATCCGGCTGCAGCAGGACGACGCGGCCGGCGGACTTTGCTGTTTCTCCAGAC
Organism: Rhizobium sp. PRIMUS64; assembly: GCF_023006465.1. NCBI lineage: Bacteria > Pseudomonadati > Pseudomonadota > Alphaproteobacteria > Hyphomicrobiales > Rhizobiaceae > Rhizobium > Rhizobium sp. PRIMUS64. Next base: position 1,092 of record NZ_JALBGX010000067.1, read on the forward strand.
GTCATCTAGCACCTAGGTTCGCGTCGCCTAACCAAGTGTGCGCCCCCCACTCGCGCAGACAAACACGCCCCACTGGCGATTGGAAGCCGTGCAACGGGCTTTCGGCCATCAAAAAAGCCCCGCATTTCATGCGAGGCTTGCTCTGATGGATGGGTCGGACTAGCGGCACTGGCGGCGCGGGCCGTAGTTCGGCTGGTAGGTATTGTCATAGGCGCGGTAGGACCGATAGCGGGAGTAGCAATAATCGGCATGTGAGCTATACCCTTGCGAGGTATAGGCCCGCGGCTGCGAGGCAATGATGCCGCCGATGAGGGCGCCGGCCGCCAGACCGCCAATAATGGCGCCGGTGTTGTCATTATGGCGCCAGCCGCGATCGTAGCGTCGATACGAGCCATAACGGTCGTCGCGATAATAATCCCGGTTGCGGTAGTGGTGACGGTTGCGATACCACCTGCGATTATTGCCGAACTGACCCGGGCAGTTCGTGAAGTTATTGCAGCCGACGGTCATGATGCGGGCATCGGTATTTCCCGGTGCCGGCTGCGCCGCCGATTGGACCGGGTTCGGCACGAAGGCCGGGCCTGCCGAGGCCGGCATTCCGGAGAAGGCCGTCGCTATCGACAGGGCAATGATGGCGAATCTGTTCATTTTACTCACCTTGGGTCAACGGATGTATCGAGGGGAAAACGCAGCGGAAGGGAATAGGTTTCATTTTGGGATGGAATGAGGCGGCGTATGTGCGTTTTTGCTAACATAATAGGCCTGTGCACCACTACCGGACGGCAGGAACCGACTGGTCCTAAAACGCTGGACAGCTTCGCCACCGCCAATGGGCGGGAATGTCTGAGAAGATCGCACCGACGACGCGGCGCAGACGAACTTTACTCTTATCGGAGCTCAATGTCGGACGGGTCGTTCGGGGGGCGGCATGTGCGTCGAAAGAGCGACAATGATGGCACCAGCGTGCGACACCATCCGTCGGGCATACGCCTGGCCCTTCGGCTATCCGATCATGCGGCAGCCAGCCGGCTCGTCAGCCTTTTCGACCAAGCCATCACTGGGCGCTCCACCATGATCCACGATACCAAAGCGGTGAGTACGGATAACGATCCAGCGACGAGCATCGTAAGCGGGCCGCGCGAGAAGAAGTCACCGACGCCAAAACGGGCGCTCAATGCAAAAAGAACCGCCCAGACCGGAAGATGGAAGAGATAGGCGCCGTAGCTGATCCGGCCCAAGCCGCTGAGAGATCTGTTCGCAAGGATTTTGAGAAACTGCCCTTTTGAGGCCACTGCCACGATTGCGGCCAGCGGCAAGACGAGGGCGGCCTCGAGGACGACCCATTGAACGAGGTTTCCCAAGTCAAAAGCGATTTGCATGATAGACCCAGCCAAACCGACCGGTACTGACAACCAGAGGAGCCATCGCGGAGCGCTCCACCCTTCTGCAGACAGGAACGACAAAGCGGCACCGGCCGCCAAAGCATCGATTGAATCGAAAGGCAGCGCATTGGCTTCATCAACCTTGCCGAGGGCAAATGCGCAAACGCGGTAGAGTACGGTGCAGGAAACAAGTGCGCCGCATAATTTCAGAAAATGACGGGACGGCAACGCCAGGATCACAAAAGGCCAAATCAGGTAGAATTGCTCTTCGACTGCAAGTGTCCAAAGGTGCCCTAGCGCCCAAGGCTCGGACCCGTGCGTTGCATACCAGATGTTGGAGAGGAACAATGCATGCCACGGCAACGACTCCTGCATCATCGGGAGACGTAACGGGCCTGCTGCCAGCCAACAAAATCCCAGCGTCAGGAAGTAGGGTGGCCAAATTCTCGCTGCTCTTCGCGCGAAGAACACAGTTATCCCAGCCGCGTGATGATCGTGTCCCTTGACGTCTAACAGAATGTTTGTGATGAGGAATCCGCTCAACACAAAGAAGAACCGAACTCCGAGGTGGCCAAGGTTCGAGCTTTCTTGCCAGAAATGAGAATAAAACACTGACAGAAGTGCAATCGCTCGTAATCCGTCTAGCTGAGGCTCCCGCAATCGACACCCCGATGCTTAAATCTCACAAAAGATACAGGACGTTTCCTTGGTGGCGATAATAAAGCTCTTCGAAAATTGCGATGTCAAATTACTCCTGCAGCGCATCGCTACCGGCTGATTTGCTAGAGCTACACAGCAGGCCGCTGGCGCAGCACTACTCGCTCTATAACGACAGGGGAAATCAACGGGCTGGGAGGCGCTGAGCGAGAGGCTGGCGCGGGCCGGGGTCTGACACGGGTGCCAGGGATATCGTCATTGGATGTCATCGAAGGACGTTGACGCCATAGCAATCTCTCTTGAAATCATAGAGCGGTTTCCGGTGTTCAATATTAATACGGCGGTCAACCTCATGTGTAACGAAGTCTTAACTTCGTTTGGTAACCAGATATTAAGACTTTCCTTGAGCTGTGTTGCTGTTTCTGTTTTCGTACGCCGGCAAATACTCTGAGATAAGGGTCTTCCACATGGCGCAACCGACGCAATACATCATCATGGAGCCGCTGGGTGGCATGACCGATCTCGACTCCATACGCATGAGGCTTGCCGAGATCGGGCTGGCCCGCGAGGCGTTCTCCCTGGATTCGGATGTAGGCCGGCTCAGGCTGACCTTCTGGGAGCCGGATCGAATTGAGGCATTGCGCATATTGGCGCGGCTGGATCATTCCAATCCATGTTGATCGGGCACCCTCCGGGAAGAGAGAAACGTGACGTGCGCGATCGGCAGAGAATAATTTTGAAGGGGAGCAAAGACAAAATGACAACGATCAGTTTCCAACGTCCGAAGCCATCGGTGTGGAGCCGCGTGGTCGAGGCGCTTCGTGCGCTGTTTTTCGCTGGCGTATCCGGAGAATGGCATTGGCACGGCGATGTCATGCGTCGCCGGCTTTCCGACGGCACGATTGTGACCAGAGAGCCGACTCCGGGGGAGATTTACAACAGGGACAGAGGTCTGGCTTCGTAGGGCCTTCCCCGCGGCGCGCTTTTCACCTTGCCACCATCGCCTGCTACCATCGCCCTCTCTTCGAGGGCACGATCACCAATGGCAGAACTGACGCCGAAGCAGCGCCTGTATGTGGCGGAATATCTGAAGGATTTGAATGCGAAGCACGCGGCGGTGCGGACGGGGTATAGCGGAAAGTCGCGTGCCAATGGCAATCGCTTGATGCGAATGAGGCTGTGCGGGCGGAGATTGAGAGAGCCTTAGCGCCACGTCTTGCCGAGATGGAGACTTCCGCCGAGTGGGTGCTTGTCGCCATTGCCTACGTCGCGTTTGGTGATGTCCGTGACGTGTTCGATGACCAGGGGCCGCTGAAGGCGCCTTCGGAGTGGGATGAGCGGACGGCGGCAAGCGTTGTGGGGCTGGAGATCGGCACCTCGGCCAAGGGCAAGGGGGAGGTGGTGCATGCGGCGAAGATCAAGCGGGCGGACCGGTTGCGGGCGCTGGATATGCTTGCGCGGCATCACTCGCTCTATAACGACGGGATATTTTTACAATCATTCGCGATCCCGCAACGCGGTTTCAGCCGCTGCAGATTGCGGTCGCATCCGGCCACGGCATCGGCAAATCGGCCCTTATGGGCGATGTCCTGCTGGAATGAGGCGACGCTGGCGACGGACGGCCAATACCGACACGCAGATGCACCAAGACGGCCGGAGATATCGGCAAATGGGTTCCGCTCTTCGATCGCGTGCAGGCGACCTCGGTCCGCGCCCGGGAAAAGGCGGTGTCGGACTCGCAGCTAGCTCGACGTCTCGCGCTATCAGGCTCACGTTCCGCCGGCCAGCAATCGGAGCTGGCTTTCGTCGTGCACACCCTGGCGGTAGAGCTCGATGATGAGGGCGCCCAGACGGTCGGCTTCCTTGCTTGATCTGTCGATCTTTGACCCGCTACAGAGAGCTTCATGAACACGCCTGCACACATCCAGATCTTCGGAGGCGAGCGGTTCGTCCCGTGTGCTGAACAGCTTGTCTGACATCGCAATTTGCCCTTTTTGGATGCCGTGAATCGCTTTCGTGAAAAAAAGATAATTTCGCGATGTTTGCTCTGCAAGATGGGCGAAGGTCCGAAATTCAAAAAGAATTCGGGGCACGCACGGAAAGACGCGGGCGTGGGCGGCAGGGCATGGATATGAGATCGATCGGCGTGCCGATCGGATAGTGCGAGTGTGGGATCTACTTGGTTGCGGGGTCCTTGGCGCCCTGCTGTGACAGGCGCAGCTCTTTCAGCCGCATGGTTTTTTCCCGGCGGGCCCGTTGCTCCGCCTCGATGGTTTCCTTGGCGGCTCGCTCGGTGTTTTCGAAACGATCCTGCCGGTAAGCCTTTGATGAGGGTTCACGTTCTCTTTTCATGGCCGCTAAACGCAAAGCGGCGAAAACGGTTTCATGGGAAATGCGTAACTGACCGTCAATCGATCGACGTGGCCCGGCGGCCTGGGTGTGGGACGGCAAACAGCCAGTCACCATTTATAATTCACTCTGCCGGTCGTATCCGTCACGTGCGTTCGCACCTTTCCCCGCTGCAGCTTGCTGTTTTGGCCGATCGACCTCTGCTGCGCCGATTTGGCCAGGCATTTGACGGCGTGACCGGCTGCGTTCCTGCAGGGTGCGGCGGAGGCGGGGTTGGCGGAGATCATGGCGATGGCGATTGCCGCAAGCAGGTTGATACGGAGCATCGGAATTCACCCAGTTTAGCCGCGTGGAGATTAAATTTGGTCATGCCGATGTCAAGCCGCTCATGGTAACCGGGCGCCTCGTCGGCGCCCGGTAACATCACGGATCAACCTTTGATGAAGGCAAGGATGTCGGGATTTATGATGTCGGCATGAGTGGTGCACATGCCGTGCGGGAATTTCTCGTAGACCTTCAGCGTGGCGTTCTGCAGCAGCTTGGCCGAGAGCAGGGCGGAGTCGGCGATCGGCACGATCTGATCGTCGTCGCCGTGCATGACGAAGGTCGGCACGGTGATGGTCTTCAGGTCTTCTGTGAAGTCGGTTTCCGAAAAGGCCTTGATGCCGTCGTAATGCGCTTTGGCGCCGCCGATCATGCCCTGGCGCCACCAATTGTTGATGATCGGCTCCGACACTTTCGCGCCTGGCCGGTTGAAGCTGTAGAACGGGCCTGCCGGCAGATCGTAATAAAACTGCGCGCGATTGGCGGCGAGCTGCTTGCGCAGGCCATCGAAGACTTCGATCGGCAGGCCGCCGGGATTGGCATCCGTCTTCACCATGATGGGCGGCACGGCGCCGATGATGACGAGCTTGGCGACACGGCCCTGCGGCTGGCCGTGGCGGGCGACATAATGGGTCGCTTCGCCGCCGCCGGTGGAGTGGCCGACATGGACGGTGTTCCTGAGATCGAGATGCTCGACGACGGTTGCGGCATCGGCGGCGTAGTGATCCATGTCGTGACCGTCGCCCACCTGGGTGGAGCGGCCGTGGCCGCGCCGGTCATGGGCGACGACGCGGTAGCCCTTCTCAAGGAAGAACAGCATCTGGGTATCCCAGTCGTCGGAGCATAGCGGCCAGCCGTGATGGAACATGATCGGCTGGGCGGTCTTCGGCCCCCAATCCTTGTAGAAGATCTCGACGCCGTCCTTGGTTGTGACTGTGCTCATCTCTTGGCTCCATTGGTTGGGGTTGGATTCATGCGGTCAGAAGTTTGCGCCGTTGCCGGCAGAATTGGCAAGGCCACGAGCGCCGTTGCGCCGGAGGCTTGGGGCAAGTAGGTCGCGCCTGAGCGGATAAGTCGGCTCTGAATATGCTGATGTGCTAATTGAATGGCTCTTTCTATTCTATTGATATGACAGACGTTTGTATGTCTCTGCGCGACGGGCGCGCAGCACCGCCCATCTCGTATGAAGGGACGGGGATTTGGCGATCCTCGCCTGGCTGCTTCGTGCTGCGAATATTCTTTTGATCCGCGGTATGTCGGCCTGTTCCACTCCTTAGGCAGGTTCGTCATGGGTAGCGAAGGCAGCTGATTTGACGGGCGAATGTCTGCAATGAGCCAATTTTTGGCCGTGCGTTCAAGATATCTGTTCGGGTAGTTCAGCATATCTATCCGGGTAGGCGTGTTGGCATTCTCTGCGTTGCGCGCATTGCAGACCGCCGCCGGCGCTCACTTGAACGCGGGTCTATGCCCAACCATCTAATCCTCACACAACACCACAATGGCGAACCTTCGCAATCGCGACCGCTTCGCCGGCGGCGGGACGGCCGTTTTTGCCGCCTGAGGATCAAATAATGGGTTACATGGATAAGGACATAGCGCCTCAGAATGATGGGGCGCTGATCGATGCCTATTCGCAATCGATCGCTGAAGCAGTCGATATCGTCGGGCCGGCAGTCAGCCGGATTGAGAGGGTGGGTGGCCGGCAAGGGCACGGGTCGGGCTTCGCCGTCTCGCCTGACGGTCTGATCGTCACCAACAACCATGTCGTCGACGACGCCAAGGTGGTTCGCATCACCACGCCCGACGGCTTCGTTACCGAGGGCCGTGTGCTTGGCCGGGATGTGGATACCGATATCGCCCTCATTCGCGCCAATACAAGCACCGGCGCCTGGGCGAAGCTCGGAGATTCCCAGCGCCTGCGCAGGGGGCATATCGCAATCGCGATCGGAAACCCGCTCGGCTTCGAATGGACGGTTACCGCCGGTATCGTCTCGGCGCTCGGCCGGTCGATGCGGGCAGCAAGCGGCCGGCTGATGGAGGACGTCATCCAGACCGACGCGGCGCTCAATCCCGGCAACTCCGGCGGGCCGCTGGTGTCTTCGGGCGGAGAGGTCATCGGCGTCAATACCGCCGTGATCCAAGGTGCGCAGAGCATCGCCTTTGCCGTGGCGTCGAATACGGCCAATTTCGTGGTTTCGGAGATTCTCCGTTATGGCCAGGTCAGGCGCGCCTTCATCGGCATATCAGGCGATACGATTGTGCTGCCGCGCCGGGTGGCACTCGCCGCGGGCACGGCACAAACGACCTCCGTTCGCATCCGGCGCGTCGAAGCCGATGGGCCTGCGGCAAAGGGAGGGCTGCAGGAGGGCGATTATATCCTCGCCATCGACGGCAGCCCGGTCGGCGGCGTCGACGATATCGTCCGATTGATGGATGGCAGCAGGATCGGCAGGGATACGGAGATCCTGGTGTTCTCGGTGGCCGGCCGGATCGAGAAGAAGATCTTGCTACCGATGGCGCGGTTGTGACGCCGCTTCGCGTCAGGCGCTGACCGCCTCCTGATCTGTTCCCGAAAAATCCACCGCCGCAAAGGCCGCCGCCAACACTTCCGGCCCGGCGCCGGTTTTGGCCGCGTCGGTCGAGAGGATCTGGCGGTAGCGCCTTGCGCCGGGCAGGCCGGTAAAGAGGCCCACCATGTGGCGCGCCGCGTGCTGCAGCCGGCCGCCGCTGGCGATGTGGCGTTCGGCATAGGCCATCATCCGATCGCGCAACGCTTCCCAGTCCGGTTCGGCCGCAGGCGCACCGAAGAAGCGCTGGTCGATGTCGGCAAGGATCGCGGCATTCTGATAGGCGGCGCGGCCGAGCATGACGCCATCGACATGGGTTAGGTGGGTTGCTGCCTCGTCGAGCGTGCGGATGCCGCCATTGATGCCGATGAAGACATCGGGCCAGCGTTGTTTCATTCGGTAGACGATGTCGTAGTCGAGCGGCGGGATTTCGCGGTTTTCCTTGGGGCTCAGGCCCTTCAGCCAGGCCTTGCGCGCATGGATCCAGATCGCATCGGCGCCGGCATCGAGAACGCGGGTGATCAGCTCGGGCAGCGCCTGTTCCGGCTCCTGCTCGTCGACGCCGATCCGGCATTTCACCGTCACCGGCACGGTCGCAACCCTCTTCATCGCCGCGATGCATTCGGCCACTGTCTCCGGCGTCAACATCAGGCAGGCGCCGAAGGTGCCCGACTGCACACGGTCGGAGGGGCAGCCGACATTGAGGTTGATCTCGTCATAGCCATAGGGTTCGGCGATCTGCACCGCGTCGGCAAGCTTTGCCGGGTCCGATCCGCCGAGTTGCAGCGCCAGCGGATGCTCGGCGGCGTCATGACCGAGCAGCCGCTCGCGCGGGCCGTGGATGATCGCATCGGCCACCACCATCTCGGTATAGAGCAGCGCCTCGCGGCTGATCTGCCGGTGGAAATAGCGGCAATGCCGATCCGTCCAGTCGATCATTGGGGCGACCGCAAAAATTGGCCTCTTCTGCGTCATAGATGTTCCATCGTTCGTTGTTCCCGGGCGCCGCACTGCGGTGCCCCGCTGCCTCAATGCAGCGCCGTATGGGCGGGATCATCCATATGCGCGCATATAACATCTGCCGATGCGATCGACAAATCGAACGCCAAAAACAGAAACAGCGCCCCTTGCGGAGCGCCGTTCATGCCGCGTGAGCGGAAGTCTGACTTACGAAGCCGAGATGTTGACGGCCTTCGGGCCCTTGCCCATGCGGTCCGGCTCGGTGTCGAAGGTAACCTGCTGGCCTTCGCGCAGCGACTGGATGCCAGAAGCCTGCAGCGCAGAGATATGGACGAAAACGTCCTTTGCGCCGCCATCCGGCGTGATGAAACCAAAACCCTTGTCCTGGTTGAAGAATTTTACGGTGCCCTTGGTGGCCATTGGGATCGTCCTTTTCCCTTAGTCTGTGTAGTATCCGCGCCCCCGAGAGGAAGCGGACGGCTTTAGCTTTCGCCCCGATCGATTGGGACGAAGGGTCAGTCGGAGAAGTCACGTACGGGGAAAGAACGTCTACGTAGGCGGGTATTCCCGCGCCGCCTTCCAAACGGAAGGGATTACCACATCAGTCCAGTCACCGGCATGCAAATGCCCGAGTAAGTCAATTCGTGCCAGCATTTCGGGCAAAAAGCAAGCGGGATTCTTTTGGCATACCTGCATCGATGTCGGGAAATGCCGAAGATTCAGATACTTGACCATGGGTTAACGGATTCTTGCCCGGCTGTGCCATATCGGGATTCCGTGCCGAAACGGGATGACGGGCGGATTCGATAGCCGGCAGGGATTTGTTCGTGGGGCGGTCGGGGCGGCAGGCACGCCGATCAGCCCTCATGGTGGGTGAGGAACGGAGCAATCGATCCAATGAATCGATTGCAGTGACAAACGCAGGATCGCCTCGAACCACGAGGGCGGGTGGCTGGGCCGCCTACTGCGCGTCACCCAGCAACGCGCCGAGGCTCCACGGATTATCCCCCTTTTGGTTGGCGATGTCGTCGACCTTCCAGCCGCCGTGTTCACGCACCAGGGTGTAGAAGAGCGTCACCTCCTCGCCGTTTTCGAACTGCACTTCCACCTCGGCCTTATCATCCAGCAGGATCGGTTGGCCGATCCTGACGTCGCTCGCGGCGCCATCCTGTCCAGCGATCACGGGATCGAAGTCGATTGCGCCAACATCGCCCTCCGCCGTGTTGTCGAGATCGGTCTGGAGGAGCTTGTTCAGGTGGTCGGAAAAGAAGATCGAATAGGGTGATGGCGCCTCGGCGTCGCTGTTGTCGGTGTCGTAGCTATAGAGCGCCTTGAGCAGCGCCTTCGGCGTCTTGTAGGTTGCCGCCGATGCGGGCAAGGCTGCGAGCGCCGCCATGGCCAGGGCGAGGATGAATGTGGGCAGGCGCATGCGGGCTCTCCTCGGATCGGCAGGAGTTATAGCCGAACCGGGTGCGTAGGGGGAGCAGCAATTTGGATCGGGCGCTCAGCCCGAACTCCCGCTTCTACCCAGTGGGGAAAAGCGATTCGGCGGGGCGCCTTGTTCCGCCTCATCGACACGGGGAGCCTGCTGACCGCAAGCCCCCCGTTTTTAAAGCCATTGGCGACGTATTGCGTCGCCGCTTGGAATCAAGCCGCAGTTAGATCAAAGCGTCGTGCAGCAGGCTCGAAACCGACGGCTCGAAGACGTCCTTCACGGCGAGCGTGAAATCGTGGCTGGTGGCGTTTCCAGCCGCGTCATAGGCTTCGGCGGTGAAGGTCAGGCTGTGGGTGCTTTCGTAGTCGATTGCCGCCTTTGTCTGGATCTTGTTGCCGACGAGCTTGAAGATGCCGTCGGCATCGTCCGTTAGCCGCCATTTCACCGTATCGCCTTCCGGATCCTTTGCCGTGAGCAGGCCGACCGAGGTGCCGATCGCGACATTCTCGTTGACCGAGTTGCGCGAGAAGGCGAGATTGGTCGGCGCCTTGTTGACCGGCGTCTCGTTGACGTCGAGGACGTTGATCGTGATGTCCTTTTCGACCGTGACCTTGCCGTCGGAGACGGCCACCTTGATCGTGTGCGACTTCGCCGTCTCGTAATCCAGAGCCTTGGAGGTGACGATGCGGTTGCCGTTGATCCGGAAGTGGTCGTTTGCCCCGTTGATCAGCGTATAGGTGAGCATGTCGCCGTCTGCGTCCTTGGCGCTAAGCAGGCCGACCGTGGTCCAGATCGGGGTGCTCTCCAACAGGGATGTTTTCGAAAGCTGGATATTGGTGGGAGCGCTGTTGCTACCGTCGGGCGTGAACTTTCCCTTGGCGAAATCGTAGACGCCGTCGGAAAAACGGGCGAATTCAACATCGGTCAGCGTATCCTTGCCCTCCAGGGCGCTCGTCAGGATGTGGCTGCCATTGTTCAATGCGAAGGTGTATTTGGCGAAATTGCCGGAGAAGACCGCCGTGTCGGTGCCTGCACCGCCCAACAGCACGTCGTTGCCGGCGCCGCCTTCGAATCTGTCATTGCCGCCGGTTCCGAAGAAATAGTCGTCGCCGCCGCCGGTCTTGACGTCGATGCCGAAGGCGGTGCCGAAGATGTCGACGTGGCGGTTTGCCAGTTCGTCGGAGAGGTCGGCATGGGCGCTGTCCGTTAAAGTCAGTGCGAGGACATCGTTCTCGTAGCCTGGCTTGTCGTAAATGACGATCTTGTCGAAGCTTTCGAACTGGGCAGCCGAAGCGATAACCTCGGCTCCTGCCGTTTCAAGAATTTCGACGTTCTTGATCGTCAGGCCGGCAAGCCCGATGAACTCCATCCCAGGGGCCAACGTCGGCTCGATCACACGCAACGTATCCGTGCCTGCTCCGCCATCGATAAATCCGGAAAGCGCGGCGGAGTGTGACTGCAGGTTGATGGCATCATTGCCGTCGCCGGCGTCAATGTCGAAGGCTTCAGGGGCGGTGGACATATTATCGCCATCGGTGATCTTGTCGTTGCCCGCGCCGCCCCTGATAACGTCATTTCCAGCGCCGCCGAAGAGTTGATCGTTGCCATCGCCGCCGATCAATTTGTCATTGCCGGCATTGCCGTTGATCGTGTCGTTGCCGCCGCTGCCGTCGAAAATGTCGTTGGCGGCCGTTCCCGTAAACATGTCGTCGCCGCCGCCGGTCTTGACGTCAATGGCGGAGACGGTGCCAATGATGCTGGCCCGACTCGTTCCAAGCTCGTCGGAAAGATCCAGATGGGCATTGTCCGTCAATCTCAAGACGGCGACAGAGGAGCCGAAAGCGTCCTTCGTTCCCGAGATCTTGTCGAAGCTTTCTAACTGTGCGGTTGAACCCGTAAAACCATAGTCACCGGTTTCAAGAATTTCGAAGTTCTTGATCGTCAGCTCGGCAAACCTGGACACTCGCAGTGTATCAATCCCGGCACCGCCGTCGATCGTCCCGGAAAGCGCCTGAGACGGTGTCTGGAGGGTTATGACATCGTTCCCGTCGCCCGCACTAATGTCGAAGACTTCCGGCGAAGAGCTGGATAGCTGGCCATCGACGATCGTGTCGTCGCCCTTGCCGCCGATCAACCGGTCATTTCCGCCATTGCCATTGATATAATCGTTGCCGTCGCCGGCGTCTAAGATGTCTCTGCCGGCAGTCCCGGTGAGAAAGTCGCGAGTGCTTCCGGTCGTGACATCGATGCCGGAAACGTTAGAGCTGCCAAAGATGTAGTTCAGCTTGCCTGCCAACTCGTCGGAAAGATCGACATGGGCGCCGTCTGTTAAGCTCAATTGGACGGAAGAATCAGAGCTTGTACCGAGGATTTTGTCAAAGGATTCGAACTGCGCGGTCGATGCGGTCACACCGGATGTGGCTGGTTGGAGGATCTCGACGTTTTTGATCGTCAGGCCTGTTAGATCACTGGCTTGCAGCGTATCGGTGCCAGCGCCGCCGTCTATCGTTCCCGATACCTTGGCGAAAGGGCCGTTGAACAAAGTCACTTTGTCATTGCCATCGCCGGCATCGATGTTGAAGGTTTCAGCGACATTGGAAAAATAATCTCCATCGCTAATCGTGTCATTACCCGCGCCACCCTTGAGAACGTCGTTGCCGACGCCGCCGTAAATCTCGTCATTGCCGTCGCCGCCATTCAGCGTGTCGTTGCCAGCTTCACCATTGAGCAAGTCGTCGCCGCCGCCGCCGCTTAACGTGTCTGCGCCACCGCCGCTCACTATGGTATCTTTGCCTGCGCCCGTCGTGATCGTGTTGTCGCCGCTCGAGCCGGTCACGTTCGCGGAAACCGAGCCCAGTTCGTCTGCCAGATCTGCCACGCCGGAACCTGAGACGGCGAGGGTGACAGCGGCGAGGGGAGTGGCTTCGGAGTGGCGGATGACGTCGTAGGCTTCGAACTCAGCGCCGGTCCTGGTAAGCGTGATGCCGTTCGTGTCCAGAATATTCAAGGCCATGTTAAACTTTCCAGAAGATGCGTTGGCTTCTGCAAGAACGGATTGTGTCTGCCGTTCCGGGTGGAGAAGGTTCGTGCGGGAGGTGTCAGCCGCCTTATTCGGAAAGGCGGCGACCGCAGGTTGGAAGCTCGGGGCAGTGGCAGCGCCGGGTGCTCGTTTAAGCGGGTACGCTGGCGCATCCTGCCCCGCTGCGGAATGCATGTCTGCGTCCCGCAGCAGTGTTGCGACTAGATCAAAGCGTCGTGCAGCAGGCTCGAAACCGACGGCTCGAAGACGTCCTTCACGGCGAGCGTGAAATCGTGGCTGGTGGCGTTTCCAGCCGCGTCATAGGCCTCTGCGGTGAAGGTCAGGCTGTGAGTGCTTTCGTAGTCGATCGCCGCCTTTGTCTGGATCTTGTTGCCGACGAGCTTGAAGATGCCGTCGGCATCGTCCGTCAGCCGCCATTTCACGGCGCCGCCTTCCGGATCGACCGCCGTGAGGAGGCCGACCGAGGTGCCGATGGCGATATTCTCGGAGACCGAGCCGCGCGAGAAGGCGAGCTTGGTCGGGGCCTGGTTGACAGGGGCTTCGTTGACGTCGAGGACGTTGATCGTGATGTCCTTCTGGACGGTGACCTTGCCGTCCGAAACAGCGACCTTGATCGTGTGCGACTTATCCGTCTCGTAATCCAGAGCCTTCGAGGTGACGATGCGGTTGCCCTTTATCCGGAAGTGATCGTTCGCCCCGTCAATCAGCGTATAGGTGAGGGCGTCGCCATCGGCGTCCTTGGCGCTGAGCAGACCGACCGTGGTCCAGATCGGCGTGTCCTCGGAGAGGGCGGTTTTCGAGAGCTGGATATTGGTCGGCGCGCTATTGCTGCCGTCGAGCGTGAACTTTTCCGTGGCGAAATCGTAGACGCCATCCGCAAAGCGCGCGAATTCGACGTCTGTCAGCGTATCCGTCCCTTCCGCGGCGCTTGTCAGGATGTGATCGCCATTGTTCAATGCGAAGGAATAATTGGCGAAATTGCCGGAGAAGATCGCGGTATCGATGCCGGCGCCGCCATTGATGGCGTCGTTGCCGGCGCCGCCCGTCAATTTGTCGTTGCCGCCATTACCATTGATGATGTCGTTGCCGCCACTGCCGTCGAAAATGTCGTTGCCGTTCGTGCCCGTAAACTCGTCGTCGCCGCCGCCGGTCTTGACGTCAATGCCGGAGATATTGCCGGCAATGAAAGCCCCGCGATCTCCCAACTCGTCGGAAAGATCGAGGTGGGCGCTGTCCGTCAACACCAAGTCGGCTTTATAATTCAAGGTCGGATCGGTCGAATAGACGATCTTGTCAAAGCTTTCGAACTGCGCGCTCGAGCCGGCAACTGACCATCCCACCGTTTCAAGGACTTCGATGTTCTTGAGCGTTAGGCCCTGCAGCGACGAGGCTTGCAGGGCATCAATCCCGGCACCGCCGTCGATTGTTCCGGAAAGCGGTGGAGCGAATTGTAAGGTGATAGCATCGTCGCCGTCGCCAGCGTCGATGTCGACAACTTCCGGGGTAGAGCCGAAGTGCTCACCATCTGAGATCGTATCGTTGCCCGCACCGCCTCTGATGACGTCATTTCCTGCGTCTCCCCAGAGCAGGTCATTGCCGTCACCGCCATTCAGCGTGTCATTGCCATTTCCGCCATTGATCTCATCGTTTCCGATGCCGCCATTCAGTGTGTCATTGCCAGTTTCGCCACGGATCTCATCGTTTCCGGCGCCGCCGTTCAACGTGTCTACGCCGTCACCGCCATTGATTTTGTCTTGGCCTGCACCCGTCGTGATCACATTGTCGCCGCTTGAGCCCGTCACATTCGCGGAGCCTGAGCCCAGTTCGTCTGCAAGGTCCACCGTCCCTGAATCCGAGATGACCAGGTTCACTGGGACGAGAGGATTGATTGCGGAGTTGCGGATGACGTCGTAAGCTTCGAACTCCGCGCCGGTCTTGATAATCGTGGCGCCGTTCGTGTCCAGGATATTCAGCGGAGTACCCGGCTCGGTGCTGTTGACGGTGAAGGTTTCCGTGGCGAAATTGTAGACGCCATCGGCAAAGCGCGCGAATTCGACGTCTGTCAGCTTGTCCGTGCCCTCAAATGCGCTCGTCAGGACACGGCTGCCATTGTCGATCGCGAGGGAATAATTGGCAAAGTTGCCTGAGAAGACCGCGGTGTCGGTCCCGTCGCCGCCATTGATGGTGTCGTTGCCGGTGCCGCCGGTCAATTTGTCATTGCCGGCATTGCCATTGATTAGGTCGTTGCCGCCGCTGCCGTCGAAAATATCATTGACGTCGGTGCCCCAAAACTCGTCGTCGCCACTGCCGGTCTTGGCGTCAACGCCGTCATAGCCGGTAATGAAAGCCCCACGGGCTCCCAATTCGTCGGAAAGATCGAGGTGGGTGCTGTCGGTCACCGTCAATGACGGACGAATATTAAAAAATGGATCGCTCGAGCCGACGATCTTATCAAAGCTTTCGAACTGTGCGCTCGAACCGCGAACCTGCGAAAACCCCGTATCAAGGATTTCGATATTCTTGATCGTCAGGCCCTGGAGCGATGGGGCTTGCAGCGTATCGATCCCGGTGCCGCCATCGATTGTTCCTGAAATCTGTAACGCGAGTCTGTCTATGGTTATGGAATCGTCGCCAGCGCCGGCGTCAATGTCGATGAGCTCCGGCTGCGGGCCGCCAGGTCCCGGCAGAAAGACGGGAAAACCACCATCAGTGATCCTATCGTTGCCGCCGCCGCCGATCAGTTTGTCGTTGCCGCCATTACCGTTGATCGTGTCGTCGCCGGCGCCGCCGTTCAGCGTGTCCGCGCCGTCACCACCCAGCAGCGTGTCGTTGCCTTTTCCCGTCGTTATCGTGCTGCCGTTGCTCGAACCAGTCACCCTCGCGGAGACCGAATCCAGTTCATCGGCCAGATCGGCCACGCCGGAATCCGAGACAATCAAAGTGACAGGCGAGGAAGGATTTGCGGCGGAGTCCCGGATAACGTCGTAAACTTCGAATTCGGCGCCGGTCTTGGTAATCGTCGCGCCGTTCGTGTCTAGAATATTCAAGGCCATATTAAACTTTCCAAAAAGATGCGTTGCATTCTATGAAAATGAGAAATCCTCAGTAGAACTGTTCTTGCAGCTTCAACGGACGACAACCCCCTGGGGATCTATGCCAATCCCCGAATAAGTTTTCAATGCAAAATTGTGTCTTTTCATTGCTTTTTTAATGAAAAACTAAGGATGAAATACTGAGGAAACGAATTTTAATTTGAGAACTCAAAGCCATGCTTTGGTTTCATAAATAGTATTATCTTTCATTTTCGGGTGGGATGCTCTCGCGAAAATTGTGTTTTCAGCGGGTTCTTCGGTAGGTGCTGCGCCGCGCGACCATTCGCGTCACTATCGCAGGTTGGTGTTGGCTTCGACTTGTTCAGGCTTCCCGCGCGGGAGACCTCACATCAGCTTGATGAGGCCTGCTTCCGTGGGTCTGAAGCCGCAGGCGCGGTAGAAGCCGGTCAGGTGCGGCTCGAAATCGACATGCAGCCATTCGGCGCCCCGCTCCCGCGCAATCCGCGTCGCCTCCCTGACCAGACGCGTCGCGATCCCCTGCCTTCGCATATCAGGGTGAACCGAGGTGTCGAGGATGAAGGCATGGATGCCGCCGTCCCATGCGACGTTGACGAAGCCGACGAGCTGGTTGTCGTGGTAGGCGCCGATAGGGGCGAGGCTGCGGGACAGGATGGGGGTGAATTCGCGCGGGGCGGGCGCGCCCCAGGCGGCGGACCAGAGGGCGTTGAATTCGCCAGCGGAGGGGAAGGGGTCGATGCGGAGTTCTGGCATTGGCGGTTCCCTTCATTCAGCGGAGCATGGCGCGGAGGCCTTCCCGATAACGGGCCACGTCGGCGTCGCGAGCTCATTCCGTCACAGTGACGAGCCGGCCGTCGCGTCGCTCGAATATCCTGTCGCAGAGAAAGTCGATGCCGCGCTGGGCTGGAGCTCGTGGAGGGCCATGTCCGTCTTGTCATAGGCCGGTGGCGAACTTCATCTGTCGCTACGAAGCTGCTCCTTACAATGCGCTGCTGACCGGCCGATACGATGAACCATTTGATCGACGACCAACTGAGTGGCAGACGTTTGGCAGCCTCACCGTCCCGGCCGCCCGGTCTTCCCCTTCGTCCGCCCCTTGCGCTTCTGCTCGCCCGGGTCCTCATAACTGCCCACGCCCGTCTTCCCGCGCACGACCGGCCGCACGTCATCGCGCTCCGGCTGGCCTTCAAGCAGCGGTGAAAACCGCTTCGTGCCCTTGGCGGCTTCCGGCTTTTCCGGCAGCGCCCCAATGACGGGCTTTTCCGTTCGGCCGACGGTCATTTCGTCGAGGTCGTTTTTGCGGAAGAGAGTCTTCTTTGCGGGTTCGGCGATGTCGCGGCCCATCTCGTCCAAGGCGGGCTTGCGGAAGAGGGGGGTGGTGGTGTCGGTGCCTGGCCCCATGTCGTCGATGGAGGGTTTGGCGAAATAGGAGGTTTGCATCTCGGTTGCCGGCTTGGATCCCCGGGTCGAGCCCTGGGTTGACGGAGGAGCGGAGGAGCTGCGCGCTTTCCCTTCCATCGCCTTCGCTTCTTCGCGTGCCATCGGGTCGTCCATGGCGGCGAGTTCCACGGCCTTGAGGCGTTTGATTTCGTCGCGGAGGCGGGCGGCTTTTTCGAAGTCGAGGTCGGCGGCAGCGTCGCGCATGCTCTTTTCGAGCGCGTTGAGGTGGGTCTGCAGGTTGTTGCCGACGAGGTTGCCGCCATCGGCGAAGCCCTTGCCCGAAACGCCGGAGATATCGGCGCGGACGTGGTCGCGTTCGTAGACGGAGTCGAGGATGTCGGAGATCCTGGCCTTGACCGATTCCGGGGTAATGCCGTGTTCCTGGTTATAGATCATCTGCTTTTCGCGGCGGCGGCCGGTTTCCTCCATCGCCCGCTTCATCGAGCCGGTGACCTGGTCGGCATAGAGGATGACCTTGCCGTCGACGTTGCGCGCGGCGCGGCCGATCGTCTGGATCAGCGAGGTCTCCGAGCGCAGGAAACCTTCCTTGTCGGCGTCGAGGATGGCGACGAAGCCGCATTCGGGAATGTCGAGGCCTTCGCGCAGAAGGTTGATCCCGACCAGCACGTCGAAGGCGCCGAGGCGGAGATCGCGGAGGATCTCGATACGTTCAAGCGTGTCGATGTCCGAGTGCATGTAGCGTACGCGAACGCCCTGCTCATGCAGATATTCGGTCAGGTCCTCGGCCATGCGCTTGGTCAGCACGGTGCAGAGGGTGCGGTAGCCCTTGGCCGCGGTTTCGCGGATTTCGCCGAGCACGTCGTCGACCTGAGTGCGGGCCGAGCGGACCTCGACTGGCGGGTCGATCAGGCCGGTCGGGCGGATCACCTGTTCTGCGAAGACGCCGCCCGACTGCTCCATCTCCCAGCCGCCGGGGGTGGCCGAAACAGCGATGGTGTCGGGGCGCATGGCGTCCCATTCCTCGAAGCGCAGCGGCCGGTTGTCCATGCAGGAGGGCAGGCGGAAGCCGTATTCGGCCAGCGTCGCTTTGCGCCTGAAGTCGCCCCGGTACATGCCGCCGATCTGCGGCACGGTGACATGGCTTTCGTCGATGAAGACGAGGGCGTTGTCGGGGATATATTCGAACAGCGTCGGCGGCGGATCGCCGGGGTCGCGGCCGGTGAGGTAACGCGAATAGTTCTCGATGCCCTGGCAGGAACCTGTGGCTTCGAGCATTTCGATATCGTAGCGGGTGCGCTGCTCGAGGCGCTGGGCCTCCAGCAGGCGGCCGGCCTTTTCCAGCTCGGCCAGGCGCAGCCTGAGCTCCTCCTTGATCGACTTGATGGCGCCGTTCAGCGTCGGGCGCGGGGTGACATAGTGCGAATTGGCGTAGATCTTCACCGATTTCAGGTCGCCGACCTTCTGGCCGGTGAGCGGGTCGAATTCGGTGATGGCGTCGATCTCGTCGCCGAACATCGAGATGCGCCAGGCGGCATCCTCAAGGTGGGCGGGGAAGAGCTCGATCGTATCGCCGCGCACCCGGAAGGAACCACGGGTGAAATCCATATCGCGGCGCTTGTATTGCTGGGCCACGAGGTCGGCCAGCAGCTGGCGCTGGTCGAGCCGGTCGCCGACCGACATCTGGAAGGTCATCGCCGTATAGGTCTCGACCGAGCCGATACCATAGATGCAGGAGACCGAGGCGACGATGATGCAGTCGTCGCGTTCGAGCAGCGAGCGCGTCGCCGAGTGGCGCATGCGGTCGATCTGCTCGTTGATCGAGGATTCCTTCTCGATGTAGGTGTCGGAGCGCGGCACATAGGCTTCCGGCTGGTAATAATCGTAGTAGGAAACGAAATATTCCACCGCATTGTCGGGGAAAAAGTTCTTGAATTCGGAATAGAGCTGGGCGGCCAGCGTCTTGTTCGGCGCCAGGATGACGGCCGGGCGCTGCGTCGCCTCGATCACCTTGGCCATGGTGAAGGTCTTGCCGGAGCCGGTGACGCCGAGCAACACCTGGCTGCGGTCGCCATTCTCCAGGCCTTCGACGAGATCGCGGATGGCGGTCGGCTGATCGCCGGCCGGCTCGTAATCCGACTGCATGCGGATGGCGATGCCGCCTTCGGATTTGTGGGGCCGGGCAGGGCGGTGCGGTGTCCAGATCTTGCCGTTCTTGTGCAGCGGATTGCCGCTCTCGATCAGCGCCGACAGCGCCTCGACCGTGGCAGTGACGGCGGTGCCGGCCTGCAGCGACGAGGCTTCTTCCAGCGTCGTATCCATGCCCGACACGGGATTGAGGCCGGCGGCGGCACGTGTCTTCGGGTCGGTCGAGCCGCCCATGGAGGTGCCGCGCGCCGATTTCGACGCGCTGACGCCGCCGTCGCTGGTTTTCGTCCTGGCGGCGATTTCCACCTTCTTGCGATGTTTGCCGGCCTTGGAGGCAATCTGGCGCTGGGTCTCGACGCCCGAGGTTTCGGCATCGGCCTCCAGCTGCTTCACCCAATCGGCAACCGAGCCTGAGAGGGGGGCTCCCTCAAAAGACGATTGAGGGGCTTCCTCGAAGCCATTCGGGGCGGGGGATTTCTTCGGAGATTTGGCCATGGCGCGAATATGGAGAGAGTCAGCGCGAAAGTGAAGAGGGAAAGAGTACAAAAGGGAAACGAATGAATCGTTCGGATTTTTGAATAGTGGGGTGGTGTCTCTTAAGGGCGCTAACCTTGCCTTGGGCAGTGACGGCGACGGCAGCTTCCCCCATTCCTGTGACAAAGTACAGGAATGGGGGTGGAGGGATGTCGCCGCCGCTGCCTCACCACTACGCCAAGTGTTCTTCCGCCGGTCTCCCAATAACCAAGCAGAGCATATCATCAAGCCGAACGCTGGTCCGCCGGCCCCTCCAGCCGCGCGAGGTTCAACGCACTGTTGATCAACCCGACATGGCTGAAGGCCTGCGGGAAGTTGCCGAGCATGCGGCGGGCGGCGGGATCATATTCTTCCGCCAGAAGCCCGACATCGTTGCAGATAGAAAGCAGCCGCTCGAACAGGCGCAGCGCATCGTCGCGGCGGCCGATCATGCCGAGGGCGTCGACGAGCCAGAAGCTGCAAGCGAGGAACGCGCCTTCGCCTGGCGGCAGGCCGTCGTCCACCTCCTGCGTCTCGTAGCGCAGCAGCAGGCCATCGCGCAGCAGCTTGCGCTCGATCGCCTCGACTGTCGCGACATAGCGCGGATCATCAGGCGGGATGAAGCCGACCATGCCGAGATGCAGCAGGCTGGCATCAAGCGCCTTGGAGCCGTAGGCCTGCACGAAACAGCCGAGTTCGGGATCGAAAGCCTTCTCGCAAACCTCGGCATGGATGTGATCTGCGAGCGTGCGCCAACGTGCGGCGGCCTCGGGCTCGCCGTCCGCCTCGGCAATCTGGACGGCGCGGTCGAAGGCCACCCAGGCCATGACCTTCGAATAGGTGAAATGCTGGCGCTGGCCGCGCACCTCCCAGATGCCTTCATCGGGCTCCACCCAGATTTTTTCGAGAAAGGGCAGAATGGCCGCCGCCAGTTCGCGTTCGCGGTGATGCGGCGGAAGCCCGCCCTTGCGGGCCTGCAGTATGGCGTCGGCCACCTCGCCATAGACATCGAGCTGCACCTGTTCGGCAGCGGCATTGCCGATGCGTACGGGTGTCGAGCCCTCGTAGCCACTCAGCCAGGGAACCTGCCATTCCAGCAGATTGCGCTCGCCGGCGACGCCATACATGATCTGCATCTGCGCCGGGGCGCCGGCGACCGCCCGCAGCAACCACTTGCGCCAGGCGCTGGCTTCCTCGTAATAGCCGAGTTTCATCAGGGCGAGCAGGGTCAGCGTCGCGTCGCGCAGCCAGCAATAGCGGTAGTCCCAGTTGCGCGGCCCGCCGATCTTTTCCGGCAGGGAGGTTGTCGCCGCGGCGACGATGCCGCCGGTCGGCATGTAGGTCAGTGCCTTGAGCGTGATGAGCGAGCGTTTGACCTGTTCCGTCCACCGGCCTACTTTCGGGCAGGTCGCGGCAAAGGATTGCCAGAATTCCTCCGTGTCCGGCAGCGCATATTCCACCTGCCGCCGAGCCGGCTGCGGCATATGCGAGGGGGACCAGGTCAGGATGAAGATCTGGCTCTCGCCAGCGGCAACCTGGAAGGAGCCGACCGTGCTCAGGCCGCGGCCTTCGAGCGGGACGGCGCACTTCAGGGTTAGCCTGTCCGGGCCGGCAATGGCGGTGATGCCGCCATCCTCGCCATGCGTGACCCAGGGAACGGTTCGGCCGTAATCGAAGCGAAGGTTGAGCTCCATATCGAAGGCGACAGTGCCGCTCTTGCCCTCGACGATGCGCATCAGATCGCTCGTGCCATCGCGAAGCGGCATGAAGTCGATGAGAACGGCGGTGCCGGCCTCTGTCTGAAACTCGGTTTCGAGAATGAGCGTATCGTTGCGGTAGCGGCGCGTGACGTGGACATTTTCACCTGACGGTGACAGCGACCAGAAGCCGTTATCCTCGGCGCCGAGCAGGGCGGCAAAACAGGCGGGGGAATCGAAGCGCGGAAAACAGAGCCAGTCGATCGAGCCGTTCTTCGAGACGAGTGCGGCGGTTTCGCAATCGCCGATGAGCGCGTAGTCCTCAATGGGTACCGACACCGGAGCCTCCTTTGCATAGCAGTCGGGCTTTTAGGTAGAGGCCGTGCGCGGAGGTCAAGCGCGGAAACTACCGGGGCGGTAGGCGTAGCGGCTATCATGGAAACTCCGGATATCAATTGTGGGAAGATCTCCGACCGCAGCTTTGACTGCCGCGCTCTGACGGATGATATCTGCACGGAGAGCGCGTTTCCCTTGTTCGCCATTGCCCAGGTGAATTCCGACGACCGCCGCGCGTCCGGTCGCCGTCGTGGTCAAGAGCGGACCTCCACTAGCGCCACTGCCGGAATCGCAAAGGTGGCGAAGCTCCGGACCACCCGACGGATTGACCTGACACAGGCTGAGGACGAATTGGTTACGGTCGCTTACGAAGCCGGTAAACCGAGCCGAAAAGCGGCGCGCCCTCAAAAGACGATTGAGGGGCTTCCTCGAAGCCATTCGGGGCGGGGGATTTCTTGGGAGATCTGGCCATGGCGGGAATCTGGAGAGAGTCAGCGCGAAGGGGAAGAGGGAAAGAGTACAAAAGGGAAACGAACTGTGTGTTCGGATTGGTTCAACAGTTGCGAAATTTATGGCGCTGCGAGGTGGAGCGCCCGCCCCGCCCTTCGAGGTGCCTCTGGGTGAGGCTCTCTTGGGCGCTGGCGCGACATTCCTTCAGCGCCGGCTGTTCTGCTACCGCATACTCCGACGCTCCTCATGCTGAGGTGCGCAGCCCGCAGGGTGAAGCCTCGAAGCACGCGCCGCAACGTGGCTGCTGGCGGCCATTGCCTCCCCTGGAATGGATTACCGGCGCCCGTGATGTCCGACCGCGATCATTCGGCCCTGCACTGGAACCGAGATCGGCCTCGCGCAGTTAATTTCCAGTCACTTCACCTCTAGGTGCTACTGCCATTAGCGATCATTCTGCCTTCTGGGAAAACTCCATCTCGATCGACCTCGATACCGGCGAACGGCTGGTTTTGCGCTCACCGCAGGACGCGCTGTATGCACTCGTCTCAGACTGGCCGGTCAATGGCGGCGTCCATCAGCAGAGGGCGATCGATTTCTGCCGCGCCTGGCTTGCCGGGCGGATGCCGGCCGAGACGGTGCGGCAGGCCTTTATCCTGGCGGCGCTGGAAGCCGGGGTGGTGATCAACGATGATGATGAAGATGGTGCCGGAAGCTCTGTTTTGAATCCATCAGTGTAGGTGAGCCAACACTGATATATCCGCGTCACGCAGCGGGTATCCCGCAGCTGCAGCAATTTTCCCATGATGTATTGCAAATATTATTCTCGCTGTGTTTGTGGGAATACACAGCGTTTATTTGCGCTCCGATTCTTTTAGGGACTCAGCTGAATGAAAATGAAAGTCCTTGTTTACGCCGCGCTGCTGGCTCTCGCCGGCTGCAATGCCCCTGTGTCGCAATCTGTTGCAGATTCCCAGCGTCCTCCCTCGAGTGACGTCCGGCAGAATTTCATCAACATCGTGTTCAAGAGAAGCTACAGGCACGAAGCAGGAGAAGTCGTATGGGCCCGCATTTCCAGCGTGGTTCTGCTTGAGCCCGAGAAAAAGACTTATGCTTACTGTGTGCGGGTGGTGCCCAAGCGCAGCTGGGGAGACTGGGCCTATCTCGGCGTCTCCTTCACGGATGGCAAAATATTAGGCGCGACGGCGAATGACGATCGCTGCCGCGACAAGCGGCTGCGCTATTATCCGTTTACCGAGTTGACCGGCATGAAGACCTGACGCAGGGGCGAAGGCTCCGGCCGCGTCGCCGTTCGAGGCTTTGTTGAGCGGCGGCGCGACATGCTTCCAGCGTCCCGAAGGCGCGGCATCCTCCAACCTTCCTCATGCGGAAGTGAGCAGCCCGCAGGGCGGAGCCTCGAAGGACAGGCTGTGACGCTGCTGCTTGCAGCCATCGCCTTTTGGAAAACTCGATCTATCGACCTTGATACAGGAGGTTCAACTGAATGAAGATTAAGTTCCTTGCTTACGCTGCCCTGCTGGCACTGGCCGGCTGCCAAACTGCGACGCCGCAATCCGTTGCAGATTCCCAGCGCCCGCCCTCCAGCGCAGTTCGACGCGAGTACGTCGATGCTCTGCGGGGGACCATTAAACCGGGGAACTTCGTGAAGGCCGAGATTTCCAGCGTGGTTCTGCTTAATCCGGAAAAGCAGATATATGCTTATTGCACGCGAACGACGGAACGTGGCTCCCCAAACTGGTCCTATATCGGCCTGGGCTTGCAACACGACATGATACTGTATCTGAAAAAGAATGACTATCGCTGCCACGACGAACGGTTGCGTTACTATGATTTTCCGGAACTGCGGAACATGAAGTACTGAGGCAGAGACGGGGTCTTCGCCAGCCTCGCCGGTTCCCTTTCGGACGCGATCAAAACCAGAGATCCCTCACACAGCGGCCATGGGAAGAGATGTCGTCGAATGTATCGAGGCCATCGAAATGGTCGATCGGCAGTCGGCGACGAGTTCCGGGGGCCGCTGGTTGACGGCCATGCGGCGGCTCTCCTTTTTGCAGGGGCAGGCCGGGCAGAACAGTATTTCGAGCGACGGGTTTCTTTGCCGGAGTGGGTGTAGGAGGCGGTCTCTAAGCGGACTGCGTATCCCGCAGTCCGCGAGGACCATCGTCACACTTTGCTCAAGCAAAGACGGCTTCCCTGGAATCATCCGCTGTCGACGCCCTGCAGTACCATACGAGGACGACAACCGTTCCAATAGGAAATAATAGTCCAAGAAGCTGCCACCATCCGCTTCGGTTGATGTCGTGAAGGCGTCGGGCGGCCATGGCGATCGACGGAAGAAATGTTGTCAGCGACCAGATCCGGCTCAAAGTTTCGCTCCGATCAACGGCGTACAAAGCGATGGAGACGAGAACGACGAAGAGCGTCGAAAACCAGAATTCCGATCGGCTCGCTCTGCCGCTAAAGTTCACATAGTTCTTGAAAAAGCTTCCGATCGCCTGGCCGAAACCCATGGCCGGCGGTAGGCCGCCGAAGCGGTTCGGCCCGGCTAGCGGTTTTCGGAAGACGAAGATCAACGGCACGCCGATCAGGATCAAGACGATCAACCAGTGCCACAAAGAAAAACTGCCCATGAGATACCCCAGCTGTCAAAACAGCTTAGAGATAAGCGAGGTTTGTTTCCGGAGGATTAACTTGCTTGTAATCCGATGTGTTTGACAATCACAGCGTGAGAAATCGCGGCTGCCATGTTGGGGACGGGGCGATGGTCAAGGTTTTGCCAGCACCTGTGCCCGCACCGGCTGCTCGATGCCCTTCAACGTAAGGACGCGTGTCTCTGAGCCGCCTGTGAGATCCGGAGCCTTCGCCGCGGTTTCGGCCGAGATCAGGATCTCGCCGGCCGCGGCCTGGGATTCCAGCCTCGCGGCCTGATTGACGACGCCGCCGATGGCGGTGAAATCACTGCGGAAGCTCGAGAATTCGCCGATCTGGACCTCACCGGAATGGATGCCGACGCCGACGCCGAGGGTGCGGCCGGGTAATGCCTCGAGCGCCAGACCGTTCAGCGCGACGGCGCAGTTTTGCTGGATTTCCTGCGCGGCCAGGATCGCGGCGCCGGCGTGATCCTTTCTGACGATCGGGAAATTGAAGATCGCCATCAGGCCGTCGCCCATCTGCTTGTTGACGATGCCGTCATGTGCCCAGATCGCCTGCGCGCAGCGATCCTGGAACAGGCTGACGATCTCGCTCAGCTGCACCGCCTCGATGCGCTCAGACAGATCCGTGAAGCCCCTGATATCGGCAAACAGGATGGTGGCGTCGACAGTGATCTGGCGCTGCTTCTTGACATATTGGAAGGAGCGCTCGCAAATCGTGCAGATATCGGGGTTCATCTTGCTGCGGGTGATGCCGAAGGCGCGGAAGGGCAAAGCGAGGGGGCCGCCGATCGGAATCGGCATGTGCATCTGGTCCCAGCAGCCTCGGCAGATCCTTGCGCTGCCATGCCTGGTTGGCTCCGTGGAAGAGGCTGCCGTCATATCTCCAAATCCATCGCTTGAGAGCCAAAAAAAGAAGCTTCCGATACTCGGTTGCTTTTGGCAACTCTCCCAATGATCGAAGACAACGATGGCTTGAAGTATTTCGTCCGGCGCCATCCTTATCGGACAAATCGCCGCCAAGTTGAATATCGTGCGGCGCGGCGATAGCATCGCGATGGAACCTCCTGTAGGATATTGTTAACAATACATTCGCTCTCCAGGAAAGACCGGGGATGGAGCGCCGTCTTGCAGCAATCCTGATCGCTGATGTCGTCGGTTACAGTCGATTGAGCCAGATCGACGAAGAGGGCACCCGCGTGCGTTTTCAGGCGGACCAGAATGATGTCTTCGAGCCGGCGATCGAGCGTCATCACGGCCGGCTGGTGAAAACCATGGGCGATGGTCTGCTGGTCGAATTCCAGAGTGTCGTCGATGCCTTGCGCTGCGCAGTGGAGGTTCAGCAACTGAAAACCACGCAGACTGCCGCGGCGCTGCCTGAGCACAGGCTCGAGTTCCGGATCGGCATCAATCTCGGTGATATCATTGTCGAGGGCGAAGATATCCAGGGTGACGGCGTCAATATCGCCGATCGAATACAGGCGCTGGCGGAACCGGGCGGCATCTCGATATCAGGCACGACATACGACCAGGTGAAATCGAAAATCCCGGTCGGTTTCGCTTCGCTCGGCGAACAGCGGTTAAAGAGCATCACCGAACCGGTCCGGGTCTATCGCGTCCTGCTTGACCCCACTGCTGCCGGCAAAACCCTCACAAACCGGAGGCGCCTGCCGAGACGCCGGCTCTTTGCAGGCATCGCAGCGGCCGTCGTCCTTGCTGTTGCGGGCGCAGCACTCTGGTGGCAGCCATGGATGCCGGCAAAACCGGCGGGGCCCGGTGAACGTTTCGCCTATCCGCTGCCGGACAGGCCCTCGGTCGCGGTTCTGCCTTTCATCAATGTCAGCGGCGATACCGAGCATGACCATCTCGCAGAGGGTCTGACGGACGACCTGATCACCGAATTGTCCAAAGTATCGGGTCTCTTCGTCATCGCTCGCCATTCGGTCTTCGCCATCCAGGACTCCGTCGGCAAGATCCAGGATGTGGCTGCCGAACTCGGCGTTCAGTACGTGCTCGAAGGGACCTTGCAGCGTGCCGGGCCACGACTGCGGATCAATGTCAAACTGATCGACGCGGTCACCGGCTTGTCGCTCTGGGCCGAGCGCTATGATCGCCAATATGCCGACCTCTTCGCCGTTCAGGACGATGTGATCGGCAAGATCATCTCGGCTCTGTCGGTCAAGCTCAGCGCCCGCGAGCGCGATCAACTGGCCCGGATCCCGACCGAAAATCTCGAAGCCTATGATTATTACATGCGGGCCGAGCAGGAGGGCTTAATCTTCAGGGATGTCGACACCTATCGCCGGACCTTGTCCTTCTACCAGAAGGCGATCGACCTTGATCCGGGCTTTGCCAATGCCCATGCGGGAATCGCCCGCGTCGCCGTCGATGTCTGGCGCAACGACTATAATTACCTCTGGTCGGCCGCCGTCGCTCGCAAGATTGCCTATGACGCCGCCGGGCAGGCTCTCAAGCTGGATCCCAGCAATGCCAGGGCGCACACCGTTCTTGCCCTGCTGCAATGGGTGGACGGGCGCGAGACGGAGGCCAGGAATTCCGCCAGCATGGCGGTTGCGATGGAGCCGAACGATGCGGAGGCCGCCGCCAACCTCGCTCTCATCCTGGTCCACACCGGAAGCAGCGGGCAGGCCGTCACTGAGATGGAAAAAGCTTTGCGGCTCGACCCTTCGCCGGCGTCGAGCTTTCAGCTGCTGGCGGGGATCGTCTTTTACACCGCAGGCGACGATCGGCGCGCGATCTCGCTGATAGAGCCGACGCTCGCCGGCCTGCCGAAGGTCGAGCCGGCACGCGAATATCTGGCGGCGGCCTATGCGGATCAGGGCAATGAAACCAAGGCAGCGGCGGAGACGGCAAAGCTGCTGGAACTCTTCCCGGAAAGCAATCTCACCTATTACGGTTATCTCTATGATTACTGGCGGGACGGCGATCTGCAGCGCCATCTGGCCGGATTGCGCAAGGCCGGCATTCCCGAATGGCCCTTCGGTTTTACAGGCAATCAAGCCGACAGGCTCGGCGAGGCAGAGCTGCGCAATCTCGTCGACGGCAAGAGCTGGACCGGCAAACACAAGAACGGCACGGATTTCATCCAGTATTTCGACAAGGCCGGAAATACCGCCTATCGCAGCGCGAATACCAACATCACCGGCATGGTCGAGGTGCGGGGCGACAGAATCTGCGAAAAATTCGACGGCTATTTCCTCGACCGGATGGTGTGCGGATATGTTTACCGCAACACGTCGGGTGAGCAGGGCAACAGGCAGTACATACATGTGACGCCGCGCGCCCTGACATTCTTTTCACCCGCACCCTGAGGGGCCAGGCATGGCGGCTTCATTTCGTAGCCGGTTGCTGCCAGACGGTATGCATCTTCTCCGAAATCAGTGTCTGCTGAACCTCGGACCAATGTTTCTTCGAGTCGGTCACCTTGGTCGGGTTCTTCTCCATGCCTTCTGCAGCCCCGGGATCATAGCTCAGATACAGTTTGCCATCGATGATCCGCCAGGCCTTGGGATCGATATTGGTGGTCACTGTCCCGAAAGACACGCCGTCGGCGCAATAGCCGCCATATTGCGGCGCATATCTGGACGGATCGCCCTTGAAGAGATCGCGATTTCTAGCGCTGGCGAAATACCAGGTCGCGCCAAGCCAGTGGTAGGAATATGTCTCGGATCCTTCGATGGCCTGGTTTTCAGTGAAATAGGCGACCGGGTCATAGCCCTTGATCGCGACATCGCCGAAATAGCCGGTATTGACGAGATCTTCCGCCGCCATAACCTGAGTGAAGGGGGGCTGAAGGAAGGAAAGCAGCATGGCCGCAGCGCCAACAGCCACGCCCATGCGCTTTCCGTATTTTTGCACATGGCCGCATTTTTGCACATGATAAGACATAACAAGCTCCGTTCCCGGACGCGGTCTGTTACCTCAAGCGAAATGCTATTGCCGTTTGGTGCATTCCTTGTAGAGCGGTTCGCCCACAAGCTCGGCTTTCTGGCAAACAGCACCGGCTTCCATGAGTAATTTGGCCGTATCCCAATGCGCCCGCCACCCGGCTTGAGTGAGAGGCGTGTACCCGTTTCTTTCCGTCGCTTCGACATCCGCATTATTGGTCAAGAGAAAAGCCACTATCTCGGTACGGCCTTCTTCGGCGGCGCCGTGCAGCGGCGACATCTGATAGAAATTCTTCCTGTCGTTGACATCAGCTCCCTCTGCGACAAGCAGTTTCACCACCTCCAGATTTCCTCCATAGGCTGCCGCATGCAGTGCCGTCAGCCCACCCTTGTTGCGAACTTCGATGTCGGCGCCGCGATCCAGCAAAAGAGCGACGACATCGGCACGGCCCGCCAATGACGCGATAATCAGCGCCGGCTCGCCCGCCTCATCGGGCTCCGACAGATCGGAGCTCTGGCTCAGCAACTGTGTGACGCGGGCGATATCGCCGTCCTTGGCCGCGTCGTGCAAAGGACCTGCCCATGAGGGCATAACGCCAATGATAAGCGCAGCAACAGTCGCGATAAAAACATTCACGGGCACGATCTCGGTTTGATCAGGGTTCGTATGCGCCGTGTTGCGTTCTAGCACGCGGCCCATTCGTAAACAAGATTACGCTAATGGACGCGCTCCCGGCCAGCACCACGCACGCGCCACGGCTGTGAGCGACGGCTCCAGGGAATACGGTCACACTTGTTACTCCCCCTGTTTGATTTCCGATGCGAAACTATCTCAGACCAATGCGCGATGAACCGGCTTCCAAGCCCGGGAAATCGCCCTAATGAGGAGATTGAAAGCCATGACTGTTTCAGCCGAGAATGGAAAAGGCGGACAAGCCATGCATAAACCACCGGTCGTGTCGCCGCAGGCTTGGGAGGCGGCGCGCGAGCAACTGCTCGTGAAGGAAAAGGCTGAGACCCGCGCCCGCGACGCGCTGGCCGCCGAGCGCCGACGCATGCCGTGGATGGCTGTCGAGAAGGGCTATGCGTTTGACGGACCTCAGGGCAAGGTCAGCCTGCTCGACCTGTTCGACAACAGACACCAGCTCATCCTCTACCGCGCCTTCTACGAGCCCGGCGTGTTCGGCTGGCCAGAACATGCCTGCCGCGGCTGCTCGATGGTAGCTGACCAGGTCGCCCATGTCGCCCATCTCAACGCCCGCGACACGACGCTGGTCTTCGCCTCGCGCGCGCCGCAGGCCGACATTGCACGGCTGAAGGCGCGGATGGGCTGGACGATGCCGTGGGTCACGATCACCGACAGCTTCGACAAGGACTTCGGCGTCGACGAGTGGCACGGCACCAACGTGTTCTACCGCGACGGCGAGCGCATCTTCCGCACCTATTTCATCAACAACCGCGGCGACGAGCAGATGGGTGGCACCTGGAACTACCTCGACATCACGCCGCTCGGACGCCAGGAGGTCTGGGAGGATTCGCCGAAGGGCTATCCCCAGACCCCGACCTACAAGTGGTGGAACTGGCACGACAGCTATATGCCGGACGCCGAGCCCGATAAGAAATGGGTCGAGGTGTCAGATGCAGGAGAGGCGGCGTTTCGGGCCGAGAGCGCAAGCGAGAAATCGTGAGCGCGGCGGATTGCGGCCGGGGAGCTCCGATCCGTCGTGCCGCGCCGCCGAATCTTCGCGTCGCCCACCATAGAGCCGTTGCCTTGCCGCTCACGGCCCATGCATAGTGGCCGGCGACGCGGAGGGGCCGATGAGAAGATTGCATGTGCTTGTTCTGATGATGATTCTGACGCCCGCCGCGGCGCAAGCCGAACAGCGCTGCGGCTGGCTGGATAATCCCGCCACACGAACCTGGTCGCTGAACGATGCCGATGGCGGCTGGGGCATCATGGACAATACAGGCGGTCCCGCGGCTGAGGGAATGGATGAGATTCCCGACCTGACGAACGGCGAATATGTCTACACGAATGCCGGTCACGGCTATGCCTGCGCCTGTATGAACGTCGATACGGATGACGAAGGGGCGATCACCCGGATTCATTCCGTGCGGCAATTGCCGCTTTCCCGATGCCGGAGCGACCGCGCCATCGGCTGGTTCCTCCACAAGGACCAATAGCAGAACCGGTAACGCGGCGCTGCCCGCCGATCGACAAATTTTTCTTCTCAAAGTGGAAACATTCCGGGGACGGTTGCGTTGTACCCGCTACCGGTAGTGCGCCTAACAGCCCGTCTATGAGGAGGCTTATTCATGAAAGTCATGATTGTTGAAGACGAGAATTTTATCGCTCTGGAACTCGAACGCATTGCGCAAGAGGCTGGACACCAGACCATCGGCCCGGTTTCGACGGTGGAGCAGGCTCTCGCCCACGCTCAGAGAAGTGATGTCGCGCTCGTCGATCTCAGTCTCTCCGACGGGCTGAGCGGCGCTCAGCTCGCGCGCCGGTTGATCGACCGACATCGGGTTGACGTCATCTTCGTGACCGGTAGTCCCGAGAATGTCGGTCACGGTATCGAAGGCGCGCTTGATGTGATCTCCAAGCCCTTCACCGATGAGAGGATCGCCAGCGCACTCTCGCGGGCGGAGCAGCGACGCAAAAACTTCGACAGCAGCAAGGCTGCTTTGTGAACAGCAGCAAGCTGCGTTGTGGTAAGAAGGAGATCGACGTCGTTCAGGCCGCTACTGCCTGCCCGAGGAGATAGTCCGGATGAAATACGCGCTCATTGGCGTTCTTTTCGCCCTCTCGGCCTGCGCCAGCGCAG
The DNA here is from genome assembly GCF_023006465.1 of Rhizobium sp. PRIMUS64. Classification (NCBI taxonomy): domain Bacteria; kingdom Pseudomonadati; phylum Pseudomonadota; class Alphaproteobacteria; order Hyphomicrobiales; family Rhizobiaceae; genus Rhizobium; species Rhizobium sp. PRIMUS64. Next base: position 32,824 of record NZ_JALBGX010000067.1, read on the forward strand.
GGGATCCGCAGCCGCTTCCGGGCAGCCTCACCTATGGCGGAAAGGTCCTCCATTCGCCCTATCGTCCGGGAACGGTGGTCAAGAATACCTTTCTTGGCGATTTCGGTTACCGTGTGTTCGAGACCTATGTCGTTCAGCCGGACGGGACGCTCAAGCTGACGTCGCAGAGCACCGGGCCGGACTTCCTCTGGCAGTGAGGGCTCCGCAATCCAGAGAGGCGCAGGCAGCGCGCGCTTTGGGTGTCTGAGGCTGCCCGTCGACTTCTGCGTTTCACATTTCAGCGCAATTGAATGTTGCACTGCGATAAATATCTCGTCTATACATCACGCATTCACCACGGACCCGGTGAGACCCCGGGTGGCTCTTCTGGCCGCCGATCCGCCAGACAACGCAAAACCTGCATGCCATTACGCGACCGCTCGGCAGAGCGGGTCCGGCCGTGCTTTGCGAGAATCCATCCTATGCTGCTTTCCTCCGTCCGTCGTGATTGGTCCGCCAATCCCATGCGCGAAATGCTTGCCGGAGCGGTGGCGACATTCGCTCTGATCCCCGAGGTGATCGCTTTCTCGTTCGTGGCCGGGGTCGATCCCGAGGTCGGGCTGTTCGCCTCTTTCGTGATCGGCATCGTCATCGCCTTTACCGGCGGACGCCCGGCGATGATTTCGGCCGCCGCCGGATCGGTGGCGCTGGTCGCGGCACCGCTGGTGCATGCCCACGGCTTGCCCTATCTCTTTGCGGCCGGGCTGGTGGCGGGGTTAATCCAGATCGCCTTCGGCCTGCTGCGGCTTGGCGTGTTGATGCGCTTCGTGTCGAAATCCGTCCGCACCGGCTTCGTCAATGCGCTGGCTATTCTGATCTTTGCCGCGCAGATGCCGCATATTGTCGGCGCCGGCTGGATGGAATATGCCGTGCTGATTGCCGGGCTTGTCATCATTTACCTGACGCCGCGGATCACCACCGCGATCCCGTCGCCGCTGATCTGCATCCTGATCCTGACCGTCGCTTCGATGGCGCTCGGACTTCCCGTTCTCACCGTCGCCGACCTCGGCAAGCTGCCGGATTCGCTGCCTGTTTTCGGCTGGCCGGCGGTGCCGCTGACGGTTGAAACGTTTCGGATCATCGCCGGACCTGCATTTGCCATCGCCATGGTCGGGTTGCTGGAATCGATGATGACGGCGAGCGTCGTCGACGATCTCACGGATACGCCAAGCTCGAAGAACCGTGAATGCACTGGTCTCGGCCTCGCCAACGCGGCCGCGAGCCTGTTCGGAGGCATCGCCGGCTGCGGCATGATCGGCCAGACGGTGAGCAACGTGAAATATGGCGGGCGCGGCCGGCTCTCCACGCTGTTTGCCGGCGCGTTCCTGCTGATCCTGATGGTGCTCCTGAAGCCGTGGGTGTCGGAGGTTCCGGTCGCCGCGCTGGTGGCGATCATGGTCATGGTGTCGATCGACACGTTCGACTGGTCGTCGCTTAGATCCGTTGTGGTTCATCCCAGGATGTCGAGCGCCGTCATGGTGGCAACCGTCCTCGTCACCGTCTTCACCGCCAATCTGGCGCTCGGGGTGACGGTCGGCGTGCTGCTCAGCGGCGTGTTCTTCACCTTCAAGGTTGCCGGCCTGCTGCGCGTTGACGTGGCGCCCGACCAAGCTGCCGGGCGGTTGACCTATCGCGTGTCCGGCCAAGTGTTCTTTGCCTCCGCCGACGTCTTCGTCGAAGCCTTCGACGTTCAGGACGCGATCGGCAGGTCTGTGCTGATCGACGTGTCCGAGGCACATTTCTGGGACATCACCGCCGTTGCCGCACTCGACAAGGTCGTTCAACGGTTCAGGGCGCACGGCATCGCCGTGGAGGTCGTGGGCCTCAACCAGGCGAGCGCGACCTTGATCGGAAGCCTCGACAGCAAGGTGGTGCTGAAAGAGGTGTGACGGCGCGAGAGCGGGCGGATTTCCTAGAGCATGATGCCGAAAAGTGTGAGCGGTTTTCGGACGACATCCTGGTCTAGCGCGAGACGATCGCGAAATCATCGCCGCCGCCGATTCCCGTGGCGTTCAGCCGTCTGACGGCCAGTTCGATGAATGCCTTGACCAAAGGCGGCAGGTGTCGGCTGCTGGGATAGACGACATGCAAGCCGCCGGCCGGGGTCGTATAGCCGTCGAGAACGCGGCGCAGCCGCCCGTCCTTGATGCAGGCTTCGGCGAATCGGTGCGGCAATTGGGCGATGCCATGGCCGGCGATCGCGGCGGCCATCACCGCCTGCATCTCGTTGGCGGCGAAGCGGCCCGAAACCGCGACCGTTTCCTGACCGTGCGGCCCTTCCAGCAACCATTGCGCATGTGTGGCCTGGCCGGCGATGACGCAGTCGTGGCGGGCGAGATCTTCAGGCACACCAGGTGGGCCGCAGCGGGCGAGATAGTCCGGGTTTGCGCAGAGAAGGCGGTGCATCGAACCGAGTTTGCGGGCCACCAAGGTAGAATCTTCGAGGACGCCGGTGCGGAAGGCGAGGTCTATACCGCTTTCGACGAGGTTCAGCCTGTCGTCGGTCAGGCGCAGCTCGACGCTCGTCTTCGGGTAGCTCGAAAGAAATTCGAAGATCGCATCCTGGAGGAAGTGGCCACCGAAGCCGACCGGCGCCGATATACGGATCGTGCCGGCAGGCTCCGAACGCGCTTCGGCAAGCCGCTGGTTGGCGCCCTCGATCGTGCGCAGCGCCTGGCTGCTTTCTTCGTAGTAGAGACGCCCTGAAGCCGTCAGGTTGAGGCTGCGGGTCGTGCGCTGCAGAAGCCGGATGCCGAGTTCGCGCTCGAGTGCGGCGATACGGCGGCTGACCGTCGTCTTCGGCATGCCGAGCAAGCGCGCGGCGGCGGTGAAGCTGCCCGATTCGACGACGCGGGCGAAAATCATGATATCGTTGAGATCGAGCATTGTATCCTGGTGTGGCACGATGTTTTCCAATTATAGGCCATTATGGTTCAATACGACAGGCCTTACCTCTGCTGCATCAGTCACAACAAGGAGAAGACAGATGAGCAATACACGAAGCGTACTGGTCACAGGCGCCACCGGCCAGCAAGGCGGCGCGGTCGTGCGTGCGCTGATCGCGCGAGGCCACCGCGTCAAGGCAATCA
>NZ_JALBGX010000068.1:0-35594 GCF_023006465.1 Rhizobium sp. PRIMUS64
CCGCCGAGCACGGAGGCGCCCTGCAGACTGAGCCCGCCCAGCACGGAGGCGCCCTGCAGGCCGAGTCCGCCGAGGGCGGCAGCGCCTGACATCAGAAGGCCCGGCTGCTGCCGTCCCCTTTTTCCCTTAGGCGATTTTCGCTTGCGCGCGGCCATCGAAACGCCCCTCTTCCAATTCTGCGCCTGTGTTGACCGCGCCCTTCAGCCGCGGCGGAAACTCGACGGTCGCGCCATGACCGGCGTCTTCGGCGTGCTGAGCACCCGAGCCGTCCATCGCGATCTCGATGGTGATGATCGTGCCTTCGCCCGGCTGGCTGGCGATGGCGAAATACCCGCCATGCAGCGCCACCAGCCCCTTGACCAGGGAGAGACCGAGGCCGGAGCCTTCGAACTGGCGGGTATAATCATTCTGGATCTGGACGAAGGGCTGGCCAAGCAATGCCAGCTTGTCGGCCGGGATGCCGATGCCGGTATCGCTGACCGTCAGCTTGAGGATGCCGTCGCGCGCTGCCGCATCGACCGAGACGACGCCGCCAGCCTCGGTGAACTTTATGGCATTGCCGACGAGGTTGATGAGGATCTGCTGGATGGCGCGCTGATCGGCAACAACCTCGCCGAGGCCGCGCTGGATACGGCTCGTCAGGGTGAGGCCCTTGGTCTTGGCCTGCAAGGCCAGCATCGATTCGCAGGATTTGACGGAGCTTGATATATCGAAGGCTTCGAGGATCAGCTCGTAGCGACCGGCTTCGATCTTGCTCATATCGAGCATGGTGTTGACGACGGACAGCAGATGCGCGCCGGATTCGCGGACCAGGCCGACATATTCGCGCTGGCGGTCGTTTTCAAACTTGCCGAAATATTCGCCGATCAGGATATCGGAAAAACCGAGAATGGCGTTCAGCGGCGTGCGCAGCTCATGGCTGACGGCGGCGAGGAAGCGTGACTTGGCGTCGTTTGCCGATTCGGCATCCGCCGCGCGGTTCTGGGCTTCGTCACGCAGCTGCTGCTCGACGGAGACGTCGCGCAGCTGCGCAATGATGGCGGCAAGTTCGCCATCGGCATCGCGCCGGGCCGTCATGTCCATTCTGAGATAGGCGAACTGGCGTTGATCGCGCGAGACCGAGGGCCGGTCGATGCGCAGATCGACGCTCTGAGCGTCCTCGCCTCGGCGCAGGTCATCAAGCGCCTGCAGGAAAAGGATGCGGTCGGAGACATGCACCTGCTCGAGGAAGCCCCTGCCCTTGGGATCGCGCATCCAGGCGAGGAAATCGCGGCGGTCGCGACCGCCGACCGTCGCCACACTGCCGTGCGGGTCGAGGAAGAAGACGAGGCCCGGGGTGGCGGCAAGGAAGAAATCCTCAGCCGACTGTGTGGCGATACCGGCCGACGAACCCTGACGGGCGAGCGCGATGCTGCCAACGGCGGAAAAGAGAAAGGCGGCGCAGACCATGGCGACACCCGCCGGCAAGGCGACGGCAGGACTGGTGACCGCCGAAAGGCCGATGGGCGCGGCAACGAGAGCGGCCGACGAGAACAGTACGAGGCGGCGCAGGATCGCGAGCTCGCGTTGGCGCACGGCTTCACCGCCGCCCGTCCGGGAGAGCCAGCTTGTCGCTGCCCGGTCTACGAGGGCCGTCATCCAGCCGCCAATGTTACTCAATACACGCACGCAATACCCGCCCGAAAGGCTGTCGATCGATCCGGACAATAGGCCTTGGCGACTTAAAGAAAGGATAAGGCAAAAGCGCTGTTCACAGCCTGAAACGGCTGAAATTCCCGTTTTGAAGCATCTGGAAGGCTCTTTGCCTTTTGTGGTTAATAGGGGGTAAGCGACGGATTTTCCTCATATTTCAGCATTGCGTTAACTCCTGTGGCAAGGCGAGCCGGCAAAAGTCCTGCAATTGCAAGCAGGTGCTGCCCTGATGCTTAACGGCGATCGCTCGCATTCGACTAAAATGTCCCTCAAATACCGTTCGCTAAAATTTGAACTAAATTTGCCGCAAATGCGCGTGAGTTTCGAAAAGCGGCATTCGCAACTTGGCGGTAGGGTGAAAACACACCGGACAACCGGCCTGATTCGGCGAAAAGAACCGGACGGGGAAACAGGATGGGCGACGACAATGTGGTTTCTGATCAAAGGATCCTTCTGGTTTGGCCTCGTGCTCGTGCTTCTTTCCGTCTTCAGCACGGAGAGTTCCGACAAGCTCGCCAACGGCCCGCAATTGCAGCTTTCCGACGCGTTCACGGCGGCAAGCGGCGCTTATGACTATTTGACCGGCATGTGCTCGGAGAAGCCCGAAGTCTGCGCCAAGGGCAGCGAGACCCTCACCGCGCTCGGCTACCGGGCCCGTGAAGGTGCCCGTGTTGCTTACGAACTTCTCGACAGCCAGTTCAAGGACGAGGCGCCGGCGACCGCAAGGCTTGCCGAACCGCAGATGCCGGTGGCGCTCAACATGCCTTCCCTCACCCCGCCTGCCATCCAGGAAAAGGTGCGCGAGGCAAAGGCTGCGCTCAACCAGCCGATGCCTTACCGCCCGCCGGTCGAAGATGATGCCGCAGCCGAAACGGTGGTAACAGGCGCAATTCCGCTGCCGACGCCAAAGCCGGCGATCTGACGAAATTTTTCGCGGGCATTCGTCCGCAATACCTTTCGGTTTTATAGCTTGCATCGGTGGTCCGCATGACGCGGAGAACCCCATGCCTGACGTGCCTGCCCTGTTTAATTCAGCATGTTGCTGCGCCGTGAGGATGCCCATCCCTCACGGCGTTTTTCTATCTTGGTTTACACAATTCCCGGCAAAACCGCTTCGCGCTTTGCCTGGGAAAATCGCTTCACACTTTTCCTGGAATTGCTTTAGCGGTTCAAATCCGCCGGTCTTTCACCTATATGCACTTGTAGAGCATTTCCTGACGCATTCCGGACGCAAAACCGCTGCGCACTTTTGCTGGAACTGCTTTAACAGTGAAAGGCTTCTCCATGGCATCCCTCGACCAGATCATCGACGACTTCGCTTTCCTGGACGATTGGGAAGACCGTTACCGCTATGTCATCGAACTCGGCAAGGCATTGCCCGACTTGGCCGAGGAGAAGCGCACCTCCGAGAACAAGGTGATGGGCTGTGCCAGCCAGGTCTGGCTGGTGACGCATACCACAGGCGATCCCGACGACCCGGTCATGAGCTTCGAAGGTGATTCCGACGCCCATATCGTGCGCGGCCTCGTCGCCATCGTGCTTGCCACCTATTCCGGCAAGATGGCATCCGAGATCGCCGGACTCGATGCCTTCGAGATATTCTCGAAAATCGGCCTGGTGGAGAACCTCTCGTCGCAGCGCTCGAACGGACTGCGCTCGATGGTGAACAGGATCCGCGAAGAGGCAAGAGTTCGCGCCGCGGCTTGACGGTGATGATGGCTGATCGGCTTTCAGAGCCACAGCCGATCGATTCCGGCAGCGCCTGCCTTGGCACATCGAATACATTAACACTTGCTGATAGTATAGGAATACATTCTAAGCCTGTCGGCAAAGCATAAGACAGGGTCGCTCACACTATCTTGGCGCCCGCCCGAATCATCTGCGAAGGCCTGAATACCAACGCCGCTCAGCTTTTGATTGAACCACAGGATCGCTTCAACCTTTAGCTTTAGCCGATTCCCGGCAAAACCGCTTCGCGCTTTGCCTGGGAAAACCGTTTCGCACGTTTCTGACTGGCTCCATCGAGATTATTTTCCTCGCCTTGAAAAGGCGCACAAAAAAGCCGGGCACAAGACCCGGCTTTTTTGTCGTCGATGCTTTCGAAAAAGCTCAGCCGCGGCCGCGCTTGCGGCGCTGCCCGAGGCCCATCTCCTTTGCCAGGCGCGAACGCGCTTCGGCATAAGCGGGCGCTACCATCGGGTAATCGGTCGGCAGGTCCCATTTCTCGCGGTATTCTTCCGGCGAGAGGCTGTGATGCGTCATCAAGTGACGCTTGAGGGACTTGAAGTTGCCGCCGCATTCCAAACATGTGATCTGCTCGTCCTGTACGGACTTGCGGACAGAAACTGCAGGCTTCTGCTTTTCGACGATCGCCGCAGCAGGCTGCGGTACGGACGTGTTGCTCAGTGCCGAATGCACGTCGGAAATCAGATTGGCCAGGTCGCTGACCGGTACAACATGGTTGCTGACATAGGCCGCGACAATGTCGGCTGTCAGTTCCACAAGCAGCTCCGGCGCATTGCCGGTCGCTATATCCGTCATATTTTTTCTCCTGTTAGCATGCTCAAACGGCCTTTGACTGACACGCCAAAGACCCGCCTCGTAGAAGCGAACAGCAAAAGCGCAGGAATCGACCTTCTGTTTCGAAAAACGCGAAATCCACCCCTAGATTCCGAAGAGCGTAACCTGTTCTTATACTGCCTGACCGGAAACCACTACGTCATGCTCCAGGCGATGGCCTCAGTTTAGACATTAAAAATCAAAACTGAGGGACTTGGAAGCAGTACGATTGTAATTCACAATCAGAACTCTACTTGCATTTTCAAATACCATCGTTTGGTCGAAACGCCAATTATTATTTGTCGTTTTTCTTGAGAAAAAATGACAGATGAAGAATTGAGGGGCTCTCCGGCAAGCTTTACTCACAGCTTCCTGTGCATAAGTTTTGCATAAATCTGGTAAAGTTGCCGAACAGCATAGGCTCAACGATCCCTGATATCGTCACGAACCGAGAGGGCATCGAGATCATATCCCGAGCGATGGGCTGCTTTGGCAAGCAGATGGGCAGACACCGGCGCCGTCAGCAGGAAAAAGATAAAGCCAGCGACGGCACGGGCGAGAATCGCCGGATCTTGCGAATAGAGGCCGGCGGCAAGGAGCAACAGGCCGGAGCCGACAGTCCCCGCCTTCGAGGCCGAGTGCATGCGAGTGTAGAGATCGGGCAGCCTGACCAGGCCAATCGCCGCCGCAAGCGCAAAGAGCGCGCCGACGAGGAGCAGCAGGGCGGTGATGGCGGCCACGATATAATCGATCATCGCTTCTTGCCCCCTGCCCGCTGTTGCGTGTTGCCGTTTGTCGCAGATGCGGACGGCTTCGATGTGATGTTGCCGCGCGACAGCACGAATCGGGCGAAGGCGACAGTCGCCAGGAAACTGACGAGGCCGAGCGAGATGGCGATATCGATATAGAGCGAAAAGCCGGTCTTGACCGCGATGACGGCGATGAAACCGATGGCGATGCCGGTCAGCATGTCGAGGGCGAGGATTCGGTCCGGCAATGTCGGGCCGGCAACGACGCGCCAGACGGCGAGGATCAGCGCCAGGCCGAGGATGACGAGTGCGGCCGAGGATGCGACCGCGACGATGGCGGCGGGTGTGATCACCGGAAGGCCTCCATGATCTTGCGTTCGAAACCGTTGGCGATATCGCGCTTGGTCGCCTCGGGATCGGAACAATCGAGCGCGTGAACATAGAGCGTGCGGCGATCTGTGGAGACGTCGACCGAAAGCGTGCCGGGTGTCAGCGTGATGAGGTTTGCCAGCAAAGTGATCTCGAAATCGCTCGTCACCGTCAAAGGGAAGGCGAAGATGCCGGGTTTCAGCTTCATATCGGGCGAGAGGACGGTGACCGTGACCCTCCAGGCCGACAGCGACAATTCCTTCAAGAACAGCGCGGCGAGCGAGAGAACCGGGCGGACGCGAGGGATATGATACCCCTTGCCGCGGAAGGATTCGCGGATGATGACCAGCGCCAAGGCCCCGAGCAGGACGCCGAGGACGAGATTGTGCAGCGAGGCGCTGCCGGTAACAGTGAGCCAGGCAATGGCAAGCAGCAGGTTGAAGAGGAAGAAGATCACGGCACGCCTCCTTCCGGGAAGACCGAATGAAGATAGGCCTCTGGATCGGCAAGGCCGGCGGCGGCCGATTGCGACAGCGCCAGCAGCTGTTCCGGCACGATCCCGAAGCCGACGACCAGCGCTGTCAACGCGGCGAGCGGCAGGCCCGTGCGCCACCTGGCCCCAGACGCCACCAGGACTGTCGGCGTCAGGCCTATCGGTGCCGGGCGCCAATAGGCGAGCAGGAAGAGACGGCCGAAGGCGATCGTCGTCAGAAAACCGCCGACGAGGATCGAGGCCGCCAGCCACCACGCGCCGAGATCGAGCGAGGCCTTGACGAGAATGACTTTCGGCCAGAAGCCGGAAAAGGGCGGCAGACCACAGGCGGCAAGGAAGAGCACGAGAGAGAGAGCGGTGAAGCCGCCACTTTGCCGATAGAGCCCGCCGAGGGCCGACAGCGAAAAGCCGCCGCCGCGCCGGGCGATCTCGCCGGCGGCAAGATAAAGCGCCGTCATCAGCACCATGGAATGGAGCGCATAGAAGACCGCACCGCTGATGCCGCCGAGCCCGCCGAGGGCGACCCCCGCAAGCATGTTGCCGATGCCCGATATGACGATATAGCCGAACAGCCTGCGAATATCGTTTTCGGCAAGCGCGCCGAGAGCGCCGACGAGAATGGTCGCGGCGGCGGCGAGCGCGATCACCGGGCTCAACTCCTGACGTTCCGCCGGCAGCAGCATGACCATCACCCGGATCAGCGCGTAGATTCCGACCTTGGTGAGCAGGCCGGCAAACAGAGCGGAGACGGTGATGCGCGGCGTATGGTAGGCGGCGGGCAGCCAGAAATTGACCGGGAAGGCTGCCGCCTTCATGCCGAAAGCGAGCAGGAAGAGGCTTGCCAGCGTCATCAGCGGCGCCGTGCCGCGCAAATCCCTCGCCCGGGCCGCGATATCGGCCATGTTGAGCGTGCCGAAGGCGGCATAGAGGATGCCGACGCCGACCAGGAACAGGGTCGTGGCGATCAGATTGAGCACCGCATATTTCAGCGCGCCGTCGATCTGCTCACGTTCGGAACCAAGGATGATCAACCCGAAGGAGGAGATCAGCAGCACCTCGAACCAGACATAGAGATTGAAGATATCACCGGTGAGAAAGGCGCCGGTGACGCCGGCCATCAGCAGCATGAGCAGCGGGAAAAAACCGTATCGCCGGCCGCTTTCGCCAATATCGGCCAGCGCATAGACGCTGGCGGCGAGCGCGGCAAGGGCTGCGGTGAAGGCCATCAGCGCACTGAAGAGATCGACGGTGAAGGCGATGCCGAAGGGCGGCAGCCAGCGGCCCATGACCATGGTCAGCGGCCCCTCGGCCGCGACCTTGGTGAGCAGCGCCGCATCGATCAGCGCCAGCGCCGCAAGGCCGGGGATGGCAAGCCAGGCCTGCAGGCGGGGATAGCCGCGCAGCATCAGCAGGACTGCGCCGAGCGTGATGCAATGGGCGACCGGCAGGATGGCGAGCCAATGACCGATGGGCACCGGGGCGGTGATCAGGGCGGCGGAGAGATCGATAGTGGAGGCGGGGGCGGCCATCAGATGGCGCCTCCGCTATCGCGAGAGAGGGCTTGCCATGGGTTGAGCATCCGCACCAACATCCGCCTCAATATCCCAGTGGCGGCAGCGGCCGGTCGTCGGGCTCGGCGGCGCGCATGTCGCTGGTGTTGTCGGTGCCGAGGTCCTGATAGGCGCGGTAGGTCAGCACCAGCAGGAAGGCAAGGAAGGAAAAGGAGATGACGATCGCCGTCAGGATGAGGGCCTGCGGCAGCGGGTTGGCCGTGCCTGCGGGCAGGCTGTCGAGACCCGCCGGGATGATCGGCGGCACCTCGCGCGTCAGCCGGCCGCCGGTAAAGAGCAGGAGGTTGACGGCGTTGCCGAGGATGGCGATGCCGAGCATGATCCGGATCGAGAATTTCGACAGCATCAGATAGATGGCGGCGGCAAAGAACAGGCCGACGAGGATCGCAAGAAGCGGCTCCATCATTCCACCTCCTTTTCCTCGAGCGCCAGTGCGATCGAGGTGATGGCGCCGAGCACGACGAGATAGACGCCGACATCGAAGAGCATGACGCTGGACAGCGGCACTTCGGCGCCGAAAAGCGTCGGATAGATCCAGAGGCCGGTCATGAAGGGAACGGCAAACAGGATGGAGAGAAGACCGGCCGCGGTCGACAGGAGCAAGCCAAAGCCGGCAATCGACAGCGGATGGAAAAACAGCGCGCGGCGAACGGCACCAACGCCGCGGGCAATGCCGTAGATCGCCAGTCCCGAGGCAGCGATCAGCCCCCCGATGAAGCCGCCGCCCGGCTCGTTATGGCCGCGCAGCAGCACGAAAACGGAAAAAAGCAGCATCAGCGCGGTGAGAAACGGGGCGACGGTGCGGAAGATGAGGGTGTTCACGCGATCAGCCCTCCGCCGCGGGATCATTGGCGGCAAGCTTGCGCTCGCTGCCGGCGCGGATGCGGATCAGCGCCAGAATGGCAAGGCCGGTGACCGCCACGACGGCGATTTCGCCGAGCGTGTCGGTGCCGCGGAAATCGACGATGATAACGTTGACGACATTGGCGCCGTGGGCGATCGATTTGGAATAGGCGTTGAAGAAAGCCGTCAGCGCGTCGTTGAACGGCGCCTGCGTCGCCCGCATCAGCAAAAGCGTGAAGCCAAGGCCGCAGGCGAGCGCCAGCGCACCGTCGAAGAGCTTGCGGCCGAGCGGCCGCCGATCGGCGGGCGAGAGACGGAGCCTGGTCATGACCAAGGCAAGGATCACCACCGAAAGGGTTTCGACCATGAACTGGGTGAAGGACAGATCCGGCGCGCCGAACAGCAGGAAGATGATGGCGACGGCGAAGCCCTGGATACCGAGCGAGACGATCGCCGTCAGCCGGTCGCGGGCGACGAGCACGGCGGCAAGACCGAAGGCGGCGATCAGGAAGACCGCCCATTCATGGAGCCTGACATCGGCCGGCCAGGCCGGAGGGCGCGGCAGTTCGCCATAGACGACGAGCGGGACGATGAGGATGGCGGCGACGCAAAGGAAGGTGCAGGTGACATAGATCTCCAGCCGCCCCGGCTGGAGGACACGCATGAGGCGGCCAGCGAAGCGGACAAGGCCCGATATGGCAAGGTCGAAACCGTGATCCGGCCCGCGCCCGGCCGCATGCAAGAAGACGGCCATCAGGAAACGGGCGCGCGCGAGCTGCCAGTAGACGCCGATACCGAGCAGCACGGTCAGGGCGGAGAGCGCTAAGGGCAGGCCGATATGCGGCGTCAGCGAAATATCGATCTCGATGGGTGTCTGGCGGATGGCGGAGGCGATCGGCGAGGACAGGACGGTGTGGGTGAAGGTCGAAAAGATCGCCGCGAGCAGGCCAAGGACGGCGAGAACGGCCGGGCCGAGCCAAAGCAGGACGGGCGCTTCGTGCGGAGGTTTCGGCGTCTCCACCGGCTGACCGAGGAAGGGTTTCAGCGCCACGGCAAAGGCGACGGCAAACATCAGCGCATTGCCGAAGACGGTTATGGCGGTAAAGGTGAGTGCGCGGACATCGCCGCCGATGAGTGCCGTATAGATCTCCTCCTTGGCGAGGAAGCCGAAGAAGGGCGGCAGGCCGGCCATCGAGAAGGCCGCCGCAAGTGCAATCATCCAGGTGAGCGGCATCGCCCGCATCAGGCCACGCAGCCTGGTAATGTCGCGCGTGCCGGTCTCGTGATCGATGATGCCGGCGACCATGAAGAGCGCGCCCTTGAAGAGGGAATGCGCCACCAGATAGAGCGCCGCCGCCTCCACCGCATGGTCAGAACCGAAGCCGATCAGCATGACGAGCAGGCCGAGCGAGGAGACGGTGGTATAGGCGAGCTTGAGCTTCAGGTCGGTCTGGCGGATGGCGAGCGCAGTGCCGACCACCAGCGTCAGCCCGCCGAAGAAGGGCAGTAGGATCTCCCACGCAGGCGTTGCCCCCATGACGGGATTGAGCCGCATCAGCAGATAGACGCCCGCCTTCACCATCGTCGCCGAATGCAGGTAGGCGGAAACCGGCGTCGGCGCCTCCATGGCGTTCGGCAGCCAAAAATGGAAGGGAAATTGCGCCGACTTGGTGAAGGCGCCGCCCAGGACCAGAAGGAGGGCTGCGAGATAGAACGGGCTTTCGCGCACGACATCGCGCGTTCCCATGAGCCGCGACATCTCAGTGACGCCTGAGATATTCCAGAGCAACAGCAGACCGGCCAACAGGCAGAGCCCTCCCCCACCGGTCACAACAAGCGCCTGCAGGGCTGCGCGGCGAGCCGCCGCACGCTCGTGATCGAAGCCGATCAGCAGGAAGGAAGTGATCGACGTCAGCTCCCAGAAGACGAAGAGCATCAGGAAACTGTCGGAAACGACGACACCGAGCATCGCGCCCATGAAGAGGAAGATGAAGGAGAAGAAGCGGCCCTGATCCTTGTGTCCTTTGAGGTAGCCGCCGGCATAAAGCACGATCAGAGTGCCGATACCGGTGATCAGCAGTGCGAAAGCCAGCGACAGGCCGTCGAGGAACCAGGAGAAGGAGAGATGAAAGCTCGGCACCCAGGAATAGCCGCCGGTGACGACCTCGCCGCGCGCGATCTTGGGAACGAAACGCAGGAAATGCAGGAAGGCGAGCAAGGGAGCGATCGCCAGGAGCCAGGCACCGTTTGCGCCGAAGATGCGGATGACGAAGGGGGCAGCAAGAGCGCCGACGAGCGGCAGACACAGGGCCAGAAATGTCAGAGCCGTGACATCGGCCATGTCCCCTCCTCTACTGCATAATTCTCTACTGCATAATTCAAAATGTTACAGTCCTTCGCACGTCCGACAAGGCGCGCGGCGCTGTAAAGGCAACAGACGAAAAGCCAGAGAAACCCAGCCTGTCTTCTGGCTTAGGCGAAACGGGGGAGCGTCTCAAGTGATTTCGGCCGCAGGCCCCACTGCATGGCGATGTTCGAAGTCGATCAGGCCATCGATCGGGAAAGACGCGACAGCAGCCGGGCGATGCAACCGTGCAGGATGAAGACCACAAGCGTCAGCGGCCAGAGCAGGCAGGCGAAGAGTCCGGCGAGACGATGGAGCGTAAAGCCGTCATGGTTGGCCCAGCCTTCCAACAGCGTGACCGCCATGGCGGCCACGGCCACCAGGCCGTAGAGCAGGACGATTGCTGCCTCAAACACCAGTGATTCTCCAATGCACGTAACATTAACCCTAACAGAAAACCCCTAACGGATGTAAAAGCAAGCGTCTTCCTCCAATTGCGGTATGCCGCCAATCTGATGGCGCGGCGCTGGAGACTTGATGAAGTGAACGCGGCGCACCACATTTTGCGCAAACGGAACCGCCCCTCGGCGAAAGGAGCACCTCATGTCCGAAACTGCGACCACCGCCAAGATCCACAAAACCGATGACGAATGGAAAGAGCAGCTCACCCCCGAGCAATACCGCATCACGCGCCAGCACGGTACCGAACGCGCCTTTACCGGCCCCTACTGGGACTCCTTCGAGACAGGGCTTTACCGCTGCGTCGGCTGTAATGCGCCGCTTTTCCGCTCCGACACGAAATTCGATGCCGGCTGCGGCTGGCCGAGCTATTTCGAAGCAGTGTCGCCCGAAGCGGTGACGGAGCATCGCGACACGGCCTTTGGCATGGTGCGCACCGAAATCCGTTGCGGCAGCTGCGAAGCCCATCTCGGCCACGTCTTTCCCGACGGGCCACCACCGACCGGCCTGCGCTACTGCATCAACGGCCATTCCATGGTGTTCGAGCCCGGGAAGTAGGCGCGCAGCCCCGCAATCGGCAAGCGGCCCATTCCGATGTGATGGGCCGCTGACTTCCTCCGTCGTAGACGCTATCGACGGATCGGCGATACCAGGAGAAGGCCGATGGCGCGCGATATCCTGAAGACCGAGCGGCTGACGCTGCGGGAGATCACGCCTGCCGACCTGCCGTTTCTCCACCGCATTTTCGGCGATGCCGAATGCATGCGGTATTACCCCGGCATCAAGAGTTTCGACGAAACCGCGCGCTGGTTCCAGAGGCTCGCCTTCGACAGTTATACCAGTCACGGCTTCGGCCTCTGGGCGGTGACGGACCGGCAGAGCGGCACATTGCTCGGCGATTGCGGCATCACGCTGCAGGAAACCTCCGCGGGCCTGGAACCCGAGATCGGCTATCATCTGTGGCGCGACCATTGGGGCAAGGGCTATGCGATCGAGGCGGCCGCCGCCTGCCGCGACCACGCGCTTCATGACCTTGGCCTTGCGCGCATCGTCTCCATCGTCAGGCCCGACAACATTCCCTCGCAACGTGTTGCGGAGCGGGTGCACCGGCGGCGGGAAACATTCGCCAAAACAGGCAGTCCCGATGGCGGCATAATGGAATTCTACCTCTACATCACGGACCGGACATAGAGCGGTTCAGACCCGCCTGGTTACTCGCGCTCGGCTGGACAGGGCCAGGTCGTCGGGGCGGAGAGGCCGGCCGGCAGCTTGGTCGAGGCATCGCCGCAGGCAAGGTCGATCTGGGCCTGTTCGAGCCCTGCTGCGGCCGAGAGGTCAAGGCCTTCGATGCGAGTGAGGAACATGAAGGCGCGATCGAACATCGGCGTGGTTTCGAAGGTCGCGCCGGAGAGATCGGCACGGGAGAGATTGGCGAACGAGAATTTCGCACCCGTCAGCACCGCTTTGTCGAAGTCGGCGCGGCCGAGCTCGGCCTTTTCGAAGCTCGTGCCGGCGAGCCGGGCGCCGGCGAAATTGGCCCGCTGCAGCTCGGCGCCGGCAAAGGAAGCACCATCGGCGGCGATATTGGCGAAGCTGGAGCGATAGGCCTCGATCTTGGCGAAGTTGGCGCCTTCAGCGTGTGCGCCCTCGAGTGAGGCGCGCACCAGCGTCGCTTTCTCCAGATTGGCGGATTTGAAGTTGGCGCCAGCGAGATCGGTCAGCGAGAAGTCGGTGCCGACGAGATTGGCGCCTTCGAGATCACTGCCCTGCAGCATCAGGTTCTTCTTGGTGCATTCCTGCCAGTCGAGCTTCGGCGAGGCCATGCTGCCGCAATCGGCGGCCCGGGCTACAACCGGCGGAAATGCCAGAAGGACGAGGGCAAGGAGACCGAGCGACGATCTTTGCATTGCCATTGAACTATTCACCCCCATGACGCTTACATGACGCTTTCAGGCCGCCTTCCGCGAAGCAGACTGCGTCCACATTCTTACACAGCTCAGACTACAATAAAAAGATGGCGCGCGCCGTTCACAATGGCTTTGCCGGATGGGTCTGGGGCTTTGCCTAATGAGTTTGGGGCTTTGCCGGGCAGGTGGATCAATCCATCTTGCCGGGCAGGTGGATCAATCCACCTTGCCGGGCAGGCGAAGTTCCATGCAAGTCAGGTCCAGCCAGCGGCCGAATTTGGTGCCGACCTCGGAAAATCTGCCGGCGATACGGAACCCAAGCTTTTCGTGCAGCCTGACCGAGGCTATGTTCTCCGCTTCGATACCGGCGATCATCACATGGATGTTGCCGGCCGCAGCACGCGCGATCAATTCCCGCATCAGGCGCTCGCCGATGCCGGCACCGCGGCAATCCTTGTCGACATAGACGGAATGCTCGACCGTATGGCGGTAGCCGTCGAAGGCCCGCCAGTCGCCATAGGAGGCGTAGCCTGCGACCTTGCCCGACATTTCGGCGACGATGACGGGAAAGCCCCGCGCCTTGCGCGCCCTGAACCATTCCAGCCGATTTTCGAGATCGACCAGTGTGTCGTTCCAGATCGCCGTCGTGTGCTCGACAGCGTGATTGTAGATATCGCGGATGGCGGAAAGATCGGCTTCGGTGGCGTCGCGGAGGAGGACAGCGTCTGTCATGATTGCCCGGTTCGTATTGTCTGTGAAGGCGGCATACGCCCGACCCCGACAGATGTAAACGACCGTCGTTCAGACCCCCGGCGCCGACAGGCTGAAGCAAGTGAAGACGGCCGAATAATGCACAGCTGCGGCGGTGACGACGAAACCATGCCAGATGGCGTTTTGAAAGCGCAGCTTCTCCCAGACATGGAAAATAACGCCGAGCGAATAGATGACGCCGCCGATGACGATCAGCAGCATCGAGGCGGAAGGAATGCGCGAGGCGACGGGCCCGGCCACCAGCACGCCGCTCCAGCCCATTGCGAGATAAAGCAGGATGGCAAATCGGTCATAACGCCCGGGGAAGACGCATTTCAGGACAATGCCGACGGCGGCGAACAGCCAGATCGCGACCAGCATGAACAAGAGCAGCGGGTCGTCGGCGCCGCGTTCGAGGAAGGGCGTGTAGGTGGCGGCGATCAGCAGGAAGATCGCCGAATGATCGAAGCGGCGCAGAAACCATTTCGTGCGCGAGACCGGCCAGGCGTTGTAGGAAAAGGAAATGGCAAGCGTCAGCACCAGCCCGACCCCATAGATCCAGGCGGCCGCGAGCGCGCCGTAAGAACTCCAGACCGTGGCGTAGAAAATCAGCACGGTGGCCCCGATCAGCGCCAGCACGAGGCCGACGCCATGGACGATACCGTCGGCGATCAGTTCGTATTTATCATAAGCCCAGCGAATGCCGTTGAACTCGGCCATGCACGCCAATCCGTTTCATACCCCGATTGCAATCGTCGCATCGAACCGGCGGGCGCGCAACTGCGGCAAAGCGCACCGGCGGTAAATCTTCGTGACAGGCCGCAGTGGCGCAAAAATCAAATCTTCTGCCGGTCGACCAGCACCGAGCATTTGGCATGACGCACGACCCGGTCGGCGGTGGCGCCGATGAAGTAGTTGGAAAAGTCCGGAACGTGTGAGGCGACGATAATCAGATCGGCGCCGTGGCTTTCGGCGGTCGAGATGATGGCTTTGGCAGGCGGGCCGTTGGCGATCTCGACGGTTGCCGTGACGCCGGTGGTTGTCAGCAGCGCTTGCAGCTTGTCGCGGCTGTCCTGCATGGCGTCCTCGACCATATTGGCAGGCAACTCGATCGCGACATAGCTCGGCACATCTTCGATAACGTTGAGCGCGATGATCTCACCGCCGTCATCGAGCAAGGACGCGGCCTTGCGGAGGATCTTTTCTCCCTTTTCGATGCCGCCGAGCGCGATCGCTACGATGATCTTTCTGTACATGGCTTCCCTCCATGACTAGTATTTATAAGCTTCCTCTAAATAAGATATGGGCGCGTTGACGGCGATCAAGTGGGCGCAAGTCATCGTCAACATCTGTTCAACGCTTCATCCTCAAAAACGGGCCTTCTGTGAACAATCGGAATGCGCCATATAGGGATCAAGTACGGCAACCGAGGGACCAGAGGCGAATGAACCGGCGAAACTTCCTCGGGCTTGCCACAGGCGGCATGTTTGCCGCCACCGCCGGTACGCCTTCTCTCTTACAGGCCAATTCAGAGGCAGGAGAACAATCCATGACGACCGAAACTTCCTATGCGCTGACGCGGCCCGCCTATATCGACCAGTCGCATCTCGTCGTCACCGACCTTGGCCTCGTTTCCGGTTTCTATCAATCGATGCTTGGCCTGAAGGTCATCGAGAAGACGGCGAGCGGCGAAGTGCTGGGTGTCGGCGATCTCCCTTTGCTGACGCTGACGACCGCAAAAGATGCGACCATCGCGCCGCGCAATGCCGCCGGCCTTTTCCACACCGCCTTCCTGATGCCGAGCAGGACCGAGCTCGCACGCTGGTTGCGCCATGCGGCACAGAACAATGTCGCGCTCGACGGCGCCTCGGACCATCTCGTCAGCGAGGCGATCTATCTTTCCGATCCCGAAGGCAACGGCATCGAGATCTATGCCGACCGGCCGCACGAACAATGGAAATTCCACCAGGACGGCATGGTGGAGATGGCGACGCTTCGCCTCGACCTGCAGGCGCTCTATAACAGCGCGCCTGATGAGCGCTGGAACGGCATGGCTGTGGGGACGGCGATCGGTCACCTGCATCTGCAGGTCGGCGACATCCCGCAGGCCGACGCCTTTTACCGCGACGTCCTCGGCCTCAAGCTGATGGCGCGCTATCCCGGCGCCAGCTTCTTTGCGAGCGGCGGCTATCATCACCATCTCGGCGCCAATATCTGGAATAGCCGCGGCGCGACGGCTCGCGCCAGCAATATGACCGGGCTTTCGGACTACAAGATCCGTTTCAACGACAAGGCGACGCTGGATGCGGCGGTCTCCAAGCTCGATGCGCTGGAGATCAAAAGCGAGAAGCGCGACGGCGGCGTATTCCTCAGGGATCCCTGGGGCATCGGCCTGACGCTGTCGGCGTAATTTCCAGGTTGCCGCAGATCAGCCATAGCGGTTGAAGACGCTCACGCCATGCGGGCAATGCCATCGGCGCAAAGACATGCCGGATGCACCTTCACAGGCGGTCGTTCCTTCAGGGAACCGGAACCCTATCGGTGCGTTTCCGTGAGGAAGCAATGGGGCTTCGGGGACCTCACCGCATGGGCATCGCCAATGGCATCCGCAAACAAGCAAAGAAAATCGCGATCGGCGAACGCCACACCAGCGCCTGGGCACAGTCGCTGAAGGAAGCTGCGGAAGAACTGCCGCCGCCTCCGCTGCACCGTCTGGAAAAGGATGGGCTCGACGTCAGCATGGCCTGGGCGATCATCGGCATCTTCGGCATTCTTTTTCTTGCCGCGGTCTACCTGATGTCGCTGATCCTCATCCCGATCACACTTGCCGTCGTCGTCGGCATGATCCTCGGCATGGCGGCAGAAAAGCTTGGCAAGATGGGAGTGCCGCGGCTTGCCAACGCCTTCATGCTGTCGAGCGCCGTGGCGCTGGTGATCTTCCTGCTGATCAACTCGCTTGCCGACCCGCTGATGACACTTGCCAATGAGGGGCCGGCCTTCGCCGAGCGAACCATAAACCGCGTCATGCCATATCTGGAACGCATCAGATGGCTGCATATCACGCCGGCGACATTCGAAAGCGGGTCAATGTCGATCGGTGCGCTGCTCGAAAACACCGGCAACGTGCTGCACGTGGTGACCAGTAGCCTGACGCCGGCGCTGGTGCAGGGGATGATCTTCTTTGCGGCGCTGCTGTTCTTCCTCGCTGGTCGGGTCAACTTGCGCAAGACGATCATCATGACCTTCCGCACCCGCACGCAACGCCTGGCGGCAATCCGTGTCATCAATGCCGTAGAGCAGGTGCTCGGCTTCTATTTCGCCACGGCCTCGCTGATCTATGTCGGGCTCGGCGTCGTCATGACTGTCATCGCCTATGCCGGTGGGCTGTCGGCCCCGGTGCTCTGGGGCTTCTTCGCCTTCCTGTCGAGCTTCATCCCCTATCTCGGCATCACGCTGATGACACTTGCCGTCGCGGTCGCCGGCATCCTGACCCATGATGGCATCCTCATCGGACTGATGCCGGCGGCAGCCTTCTTCACCGTGCATCTCCTCATGGAGAACCTGATCTTCCCGGCGGTGATGGGACGGCGGCTGGAAATCAATCCCTTCGTCGTCTTCCTCGCCATCCTGTTCTGGACATGGATGTGGGGTGCCGTCGGCGCCATGCTGGCGCTGCCGCTTTCGCTGATCGTCATGACTATTATCGACGAGTTGCTGATCGAGGAAAAACCGCAGCCGCAATTGCCGAAATAATCAACCGGGGAAACCTTCGTGGCAGCTGATCTCGACCTTACCGAATCCGATCATGACCAGATGGTCAGCGGCCGTTCTCTCTGGGGAAAAAGCGGCATTCGGCCCGAATGGCGGCCGATCGAGCAGAGCTTTTCCACCGACATCGCCGTGATCGGCGGCGGCATTACCGGCGCATTGGTTGCCGAACATTTGACGGCCCGGGGTTTCTCCGTTGTTATCATCGATCGGGAAGAGCCCGGTTTCGGCAGCACCGCGGCCAGCACGGCGATGCTGCAATGGGAAATCGACAGCACCCTCACCGAGCTCGAGGATTATTACGGTTTCGAGCGTGCGGCCGGCATCTACCGCCGCAGTGGTGCCGCGGTCGCCGGCCTTTCCAAGCTGATCGCCGCAAACGAGATCGCCTGCGGCTTCCGGTCTCGCAATACGCTCTATCTGGCTGATGGCCGCGAAGGCGCGCGCAACCTGCTGGAGGAGCGCCAGCTTCGTCGCCGGGCGGGCCTGCCCGGCGTCTATCTCGAACATCCCGATCTCTTCACACAATTCGAACTCGACCGGGATGGTGCGATCTATTCGCCGGGTTCGGCGGAGTGCGATCCGCTGCTTCTGACCTGGGAGCTTCTGGAGATGGCCGTCCGGCGCGGCGCGCGGCTGGTCAACGCTTCCGTGGCTGCGCTTCACAGCGAAGGTGACCGCGTCATGGCGGAGACGGATGGAGGCCACGTCATCGAGGCGCGGCATGTCGTGCTTGCGACCGGCTATTCGATGCCGGGCCTCGACATGCCGAAACTGCACCGGTCGAGTTCGAGCTGGGCGCTCGCCACCGTGCCGCAAGACCCGGCAAATTTCTGGCGCGACAGGGCGCTGATCTGGGAGGATAGCCACCCCTATCTCTACATGCGCACGACACCGGACAATCGCATCGTCGCCGGCGGCGAGGACGACGAGACGAGCGACGCGGAGGCGCGCGACCGCAAGCTGCCGGCAAAGATCGCCGCAATCCAAGAGAAGATGAAGCGGCTGTGGCCGAAGGCGGATACACGCGTCGCCCATGCCTGGTGCGGCACCTTCGGCGAGACGGCCGACGGCCTGCCGCTGATCGGTCCGGTGCCGGAGATACCACATGTGTTCGCAGCCTATGGCTACGGCGGCAACGGCATCACCTTCTCCTATCTCGCCGCGCAAATGATCGGCGCCATGCTGGCTGGCATGCAACGGGATTGGTTCGAGGATTTTGCCGTCGACCGCGACGGACCGGGCTTAAGAACGCTGCACGAGCGATTCCGACCGGAAATCATGCTGCGGTAAATCTGGTTCGAGACGGAAGAAGCTTCGGCCGTTATTCGGTCGTCTTGTCGTCGCCGGTGTCCTCGACATCCTGGAGGCGGACGAATTGCGTGCCCTTGGCCTTGAGATCGACCAGCGCCTTCGCCACCCCCTCGCCGGCCGCATGGGTCGGCTGGTTGACGTGGGAAATGACGACGTCGCCGTCCCTGGCCGAGGCGATACGCTTTTCGGTGATCACAGCCCCGAGCAACGAGCCGCCGTCGCCATTCACCGAATAACCGGCAATGCGATAGCCCATGGCGCGGATCTCGCCGATGGCGGAAAGATCATATTTGGCGGTCGAGCCGCGGAACCAGTGCGGCGCCGGGATGCCGGCAGCGACCATCGCGGCAGCGCCGCCTTCGACTTCCTGCCGCACCGCCTGCGGCGAGCCGGCAGACGCGATGCCATAGATCAGCGTCGGCGTGTCGACGGCCGGAATATGGTTCTGGCCATGATTTTCGAGTTCGAAGAGATCGGGATTCTGCAGGAACACGGCGACCGCAGCGGGATTGCGCTTCAGCCAGCGGGCGGTGACGAAGATCGTTGCCGGGATGCGTTCACGCACCAAGGTCGAAAGGATGCGCTCGTCCGCCTGCCCCATGCACGCATCGAAGGTCAGCGCAACACGGGCATGGCCGGCGACATTGGAACGGGCGATATGCAGATGCGGCTCGACGAGTTTTGGCGCCGGCGCCTTCGGGGCCGGACTGACTGCAGCCGGGACCTGACCGAGCGCGGCCGGCACGGCTGACGGAATTTCGTCCGCCAATGCAGCGGAGATGCTGACCAGAAGGAACGCCGAAGCGAGCAGGATGCGGTTCATACGATGGATTTCTATGATTCGAGCTGCCGATTTTAGCGGCGGCTCTCCCCCGGCGCCATGCGGCCGGATGTCACCGCAGCCGCCTGGACGGACAGGGCAGCATCAATCATAGAGATAATACTTGTCCCACTTCTCGCGCGGCACCTTCTCGCCGATCTCGTAGTTGAGTTCGCGCACATTGATATGCTGCGGACCGGTGATGCAATTGTAGGAGAGATGGTACCAGTCGCCCTTGCTGCGGAAGACGGCACCCGGCGCGTCCAGCGAATTGTCGCCGGGGATCGGGTCCTTGAAGGTGTAGGCGATCACCTTGTCGGGCTTGAAGCCGGTGCTGTCCTTGTTGATGCGGCTCATCGCCTCTGTGTCGCAACTCTGTTCCAGGCGGGTCGAGGGATCGAGTTTTTCCAGTTGCTTCTTGATGGCGGGATCGACGGCAAAGGCGGGGGCAGCGAGGCTTGCGAGGGATACAAACAGGAGCAGACGTTTCGGCATTGCGGAGAAAATCCCTTACTGTTGTCCATTCTTCACCCTGCCACAGGCGGCTTGCCGGAGGCTTGGCACGTGCAAATTTCGCGCGACGAGAGCGGACTTTCTTAAATATTGTGGTGACATCAAGGCAGGGCGGGCAAAGTGTCCTCCTTGTTTGTGGAAGGTCATCCGCGCCCTTGCCACACCCTTGCCGCTTGATCCCGGACCAGTGCGCCTCTATCTCTTGCCAACCCGACATTCCCACCGGAGCCATTCCTTGTCCGCTTTCAAGAGCCTGCCGACCCCGCCTGCCGCACCGAAGAAGCCGATCTCCGATACGCGCCACGGCATCACCCGCACGGACGACTATGCCTGGCTGCGCGCCGCTAACTGGCAGGCGATGTTCAAGGATCCGTCGATCCTCGATCCCGAGATCCGCCGCCATCTCGAAGCTGAAAACACCTATATGAACGCGGCGATGGAGGACACCAAGCCGCTGCAGAAGGCGCTGTTTTCCGAGATGCGCGGGCGCATCAAGGAAGACGACAGCTCGGTGCCGATGAAGGACGGCGCCTATGCCTACGGCACCTTCTATGTCACCGGCGGCGAACAGCCGCGTTATTTCCGCATCGCCCGCGACGGCAATGTCGCCGACGAGGCGATCCGCACCGTGCTGCTCGACGGTGACAAGGAGGCGGCCGGCAAGGCCTATTTCCGCCTCGCCGGCCTCGACCATACGAGCGACCACAACCGCGGCATCTGGGGTTACGACGACAAGGGTTCGGAGTTCTTCACGCTGAAGGTGCGCGACCTCCAGACCGGGCAAGACCTCGAGGACCGGATCGAGAATACCGGCGGCGGCGGCGTCTGGGCGCCGGATGGCAAGAGCTTCTTCTATTCGGCACTCGACGAGAATCACCGGCCATCGAAGGTGTTCCACCACATTCTCGGCCAGCCGCAGTCGGAAGACCGGCTGGTCTATGAGGAAGCCGATGCCGGCTTCTTCATGGGCGTCGGCGGCTCGCTGCTCGACGATGTCATCTATATCGACATCCACGACCACGAGACCAGCGAATACCGGCTGCTGTCGACCAAGGACTTGACCGCCGAGCCGAAGCTGGTGGCGGCGCGCGAGGAAGGCATCGAATATTCGCTGACCGAGGGCGGCGACGTCTTCTACATCCTCACCAATGACGGCGGCGCCAAGGATTTCAAGATCATGGAAGCGCCGGTCGACAATCCGGTGAAGGAAAACTGGCGCGAAGTGGTCGCCCACAAGCCCGGCACGCTTATTATCAGCCACATGGCCTATGCCCGCCATCTCCTGTGGCTGGAGCGCAAGGACGGGCTGCCGCAGATCATGATCCGCGACCGCAAGACCGGCGAGGAACATGCGATCGCCTTTGCCGAGGAAGCCTATTCGCTGGGGCTGCAGGGCGCGGCGGAATACGACACCGATATCATCCGCTTCTCCTATTCCTCGATGACGACACCGTCGCAGCTCTATGACTACAACATGGTGACGCGCGAGCGCACGCTGTTGAAGACGCAGGAAGTGCCGTCCGGTCACAATCCCGACGACTACGTCACCCGCCGCGTCTTCGCTCCGGCGTGGGACGGCGAGAAGGTGCCGGTCACCCTGCTCTATCGTAGGGATACCCCACTCGACGGCAGCGCGCCCTGCCTGCTCTACGGCTATGGCGCCTACGGCATCACCATTCCGGCCGGCTTCAACACCAACTGCCTGTCGCTCGCCGACCGCGGCTTCGTCTATGCCATCGCCCATATCCGCGGCGGCAAGGACAAGGGATTTTCCTGGTACGAAGACGGAAAGATGGACAAAAAGACGAACACCTTCAGGGACTTCGTCGCAGCGGCCGACTATCTGAATCAACAGAAGTTCACCTCTTACGCGAAGATCATCGCCGAGGGCGGATCGGCCGGCGGCATGCTGATGGGTGCGGTTGCCAACATGGCGCCGGAGAAGTTTGCCGGCCTCATCGCCGCCGTTCCCTTCGTCGACGTGCTCAACACCATGCTCGACGACACTTTGCCGCTCACCCCGCCGGAATGGCCGGAATGGGGCAATCCGATCGACAGCAAGGAAGAATACGAGCAGATCGCATCCTACTCGCCCTATGACAATGTCGGCGCAAAGGCCTATCCGCCGGTCCTGGCGCTCGGCGGCCTGACCGACCCCCGCGTCACCTATTGGGAGCCGGCCAAGTGGGTGGCGAAGCTGCGCGACAAGACGACGGGCGACGCGCCGATCCTGCTCAAGACCAACATGGATGCCGGCCATGGCGGCGCCTCGGGCCGCTTCCAACGGCTGGAAGAGATTGCCTTTGAGTATGCGTTTGCAATCAAGGTTGCCGGCAAGATGTAAAGGATTCGGAGGAGCCGATGACGGTCTTTGTTGCATTGCTGCGCGCCGTCAATGTCGGCGGCACCGGCTCTTTGCCGATGGCCGAACTGAAGGCGATCTGCGAAGGCCTCGGCTTTTCCGACGTGAAGACCTACATCCAGAGCGGCAACGTGCTTTTCCGCTCGGATGAGGCGGAAAAGACGGTGGAGGAGCGGCTCGACGAGGTGCTCGGCAAGACGATGGGCAAACGCCCAGGCGTGATGGTGCGCAGCCGCAAAGAACTCGACAAGCTTGCCGCCGACGCACCCTTCCCCAGGGCCAAGCCGAACTTCCTGCTGGTCTACTTCCTGCCCGAAAAGCCGCCCGGCGATGCGCTGGAAAAGATGGTGGCGCCCGACGGCGAGGAGGCGAAACTCGCCGGCCGGGAAATCTACGTGCATTATCCCAACGGCTCCGGCCGCTCGAAGCTGAAGCTGCCGGCGCTGAAGACTGGAACGTCGCGCAATCTCAACACCGTGCGCAAGCTCGCGGAAATGGCCGCGGCGATGGAAGGCAAGGACTGACGCCCAAAAAGCTAGTGCGGCTCTGCGCCTCCATGAAAGGCTGAACCGCTCGACGCCCTCGGCATCTCCGCCACCGGCAGGAAGAGCATCTTCACGAAGGTGCGGAGCATCAGCACCTGTTCGGCCAGCGTGTTCGGCTCCTTCAGCGTCTTCGACAAAACGATGCCGCCTTCCAGGACTGAGGACACCATGTCGGCAAGCTGGTCGACGTCGACGGGTTCGCGCAGCGGATAGACGGCCACGATTTCCCGGATCATGCGGCCGAAGCGGCGCCGCCAGGCAAGCACCGCATTCCGGTTGATCTCCTGTATCTCGCGGTCGAACAGCCGCTCGTAATAGCAGATGCCCGCCACAAGACAGCCCGGATGGCCGTTCGGCAGGTCGGAGAGCAATTCGGACAGCAGCTTCAGGCCGAGCAGGAAGGACTGCAGCGGATCGTCGACCAGATCGCGCGCGCGGCTGAAGATCTCGTCGTAGATGCGCTCGTCATTTTCGATGTAACGGTTGAGCAGCGCCTTGGCGAGCTCGTTCTTGTCTCTGAAGTGATAGAAGAAGCCGCTCTTGGTGATGCCGGTCTCGGCGATCAGCTCCTCGATGGATGTGCCGCCGAAACCCTTCTGCAAGACTGCCGCTTCGGCCACATCGAGGATGCGGGTCCGCGTTTCCTCGCCCTTTCGCATGTCCCCTCCTGTACCGACGGTACAGTTTTCAGCGCCGCACCTTCAGGCTTGCTTGCGCCCCCGGCAGCATCGGTTGAAGCAAGCAATTGATATCAATCGGCAAAAACCAAAACCACCTGGAGTATACCGCAAGTCGTCTAGTTTGGCAGCCGATTAAGCGCCAGAACATCATTCGTCGACGGCAGCCGTTTCGGGCGCCGCGAGGGAGAGGCTTCAACAATGGCAAAGTACAGAAATGGTTTGCCGCAGCTCAAAGGCGGCACCTTCATTACCGATGGCGGCATGGAAACGACGATGATCTTCCAGGAAGGGATCGAGCTTCCGCATTTCGCCGCCTTCATATTGCTGTCTTCCGAAGACGGGCGGCAGCGCATGCGGAATTACTATCGCCGCTATCTCGATATCGCCCGGCGGCACGGCACGGGCTTCGTGCTCGACACCGCCACATGGCGAGCCAATCCGGACTGGGGACAGAAGCTCGGCTATACCAGCGAAGCCCTGAAGGCGGTCAACGAGGAGGCCGTCGACCTGCTCGTCGGCTTACGCAGCGCCTATGAGCGGCCGGAGCAGCCGATCGTCATCAGCGGCGCGATCGGCCCGCGCGGCGACGGCTACAAGGCAGGCTTCATGGATGCGGTCGAAGCGGAAGACTACCACGCCTTCCAGATCGGCACTTTTGCCGGCACCGAAGCCGACATGGTGAGCGCCTTCACGCTGACCAGCATCGACGAGGCGATCGGCGTGGCGCGGGCGGCACAGTCGCTCGGCATGCCCTCGGCCATCTCCTTCACGCTGGAGACGGATGGCCGGCTGGTGACGGGCCGCAGCCTTCAGGACGCCATCGAGACGACGGATGCGGCGACCGGCGGAGCGCCGGCCTATTACATGATCAACTGTGCCCATCCGACGCATTTCGAAACAGCACTCGATCCTGGAAGCGCCTGGGTGAAGCGCATTTCCGGCATCCGCGCCAATGCCTCGACCATGAGCCATGAGCAGTTGGACAATAGTGAAACGCTGGATGCGGGCGATCCCGAAGATCTCGGCCGCCGCTACCGCAAGCTCATCGATCGCATGCCTGCGGTGCGCGTGCTTGGCGGCTGCTGCGGCACCGACCACCGCCATGTCGCGGCGATCTGCGAGGCATGCCTGCCGCAGGCGGCGTGACGACCTGAGAGGGAGGAGAGAATGACGATTGGGGGCACGATGTTGCGTGGGCGCGGCTGGCACGATCTGTGGCTTGCGATTACGGGACAGCAGAGGCGCACCGAGCCCGAGGCAGCCGTGGAGGTGGCGCTGCGGGATAGTGATCTCGCCTTCGGGAGCTTGCCCGGCCAGATGACCTACGGCCTCGAGGCAGACCGGCGCGAGGGCCGGCTCTTGCGACGCAGGCAGCCGCGGGAGCCGGTCGGCTTCTGACGAAGGGAAAGGCGGTGTCAGCCTTTGGCGACGGCGCCTTTCGTCTGCTTGGCCTTGTAGCCGGTGATCTCCTCGCCGGCAGTCGGCGAGAAGCGCAGGTTCCAGAAGGTCGCGGTGATCGAGATGATCGTGACGACGATGAAGGCTGCCGAGAAATCGCCAAGGGCCGGCGTCTCGGCGCCATTGAACGCCATGGAGCCGTGCAGCGCCAAGGCGCCGATGCAGATGCCGAGCGACAGCATCAGCTGCTGGAAGGTGGTGTAGAAGCTCGTGGCCGAGCTCATCCGCTCCTTGCTGATCTCGTCATAGGCAATGGTGTTATAGGCGGTGAACTGGAACGACAGGAAGAAGGCGCTGAGCACCAGGACGATAAAGACCAGCGCCATCGGCCAGTCCGGCCGGAAGGCGGCACAAAGGCCATAGCCGATCGTCCCGAGGATGCCGTTGAGGATGAGGCTCCTGCGGAAGCCCAGCCGGCGGAAGACAAATTTCGCCATCGGCTTCATGGCGAGAGCGCCAAGCGCGGTCGCGATGATGATCTGGCCGGCCGCGGCGGCAGACAGGCCGAAGCCGATCTGGAAGAGCAGCGGCAGCAGGAAGGGCTGCGCTCCTTGCGTGATGCGCGTCAGCGAACCGGCAATGACCGACGTGCCGAAGCTCGGCACCTTCATCAGCGAGAAATCCATGATCGGCGACGGGTGCTTGCGGGCATGTCTGAGATAGGCGATACCGAAGAGCAGGCCAAGCGCGATCAGGAAGATCGAAAACGCACCCTCGCCCTCATGGCTCGACATTTCGAAGCCGAAGAGCAGCGAGCCGAGCGAGACGCCGGAAAGAATGAAGCCGATCGTATCGAACGGACCGCTTGCCTTGCCCTTGACCTCGTCGATGTAGATCGAGACGAAGATCATGCCAATGATGCCGATCGGCACATTGATATAAAAGATCCAGCGCCAGTCGAGATAAGTGACGATGAAGCCGCCGAGCGGCGGGCCGACGATCGGGCCGATCAGCGCCGGCACGAGCAGCCAGGACATGGCGCTGACCATATCCTTGCGGTCGACGCTGCGCATCAGCACCAGGCGCCCGACCGGCATCATCATCGCGCCGCCGATGCCCTGCAGCAGCCGCGCCAGCACCAGGAAGGACAGCGTCGGCGCCAGGGCACAGAGGATGGAGCCGACGACGAAGACGGCGATGGCCGAGCGGAAAACGGTGCGGGAGCCGAAACTGTCGGCCATCCGGCCGCTTGCCGGAATGAAGATCGCAAGGCTCAAGAGATAGGAGGTCAGGGCGATCGACATGGCCGGGGCGCTGACGCCGAAATCGCGCGCCATGGTCGGCAGCGCGGTCGCAAGCACGGTCGCATCGATATTTTCCATCAGCATCGCACTCGCGACAATCATCGCGATCACCCGGAAATTGGGTGTGGCGCGCCGAACCATCGGCGCCTGGTAAATCTGATCCGACATCGTCCGGGATCACTCGCGGTGGCGCGGCGGAGCACACAAGGCAGCAAGGCCGCGGGGGATGACATGGCGCAAAGCCAAGGGGAGACGATTTGCTATACGCCTGCGATCATGGCGGCGCTATGTCGTTTATGGCAAAGCTGCTTTGACGAGAGGTAAAGGCAGATCACGATTCCTTGCATGGGTCTGTTCTTCGTGAGGTCTTCAGGGGTGAAGAAGCGACGGGCGGGCGGTGAGTCCATCACCGCTGGTTTTCTGAGCAACGGAGGTGCCCCGATGAATCAAGTCAATGACCTGCGATCCATGCTTGCCGGATCAAGTGCGTGATAGGCAGCTTTACCGTCTGACGAGGAAAGAACTGACAATGAAGCCCCTGAATACAGCAAGCGCCTTTGAATTTAAGAGCGTGCGTTTTGTCCTTACCGACATGGATGAGACGTTGACCTATCGCGGCCGGCTTGCTGCCGCCACTTACACTGCGTTGGAACGTCTCCAGCAATCCGGCGTGATCGTCATTCCGGTGACCGCAGCTCCTGCTGGATGGTGCGATCAGATGGCGCGAATGTGGCCGGTCGATGGAGTCATTGGCGAGAACGGCGGCTTCTATTTTCGGCGCAATGCAAATGGGCACGGCACCAAGCGCTCGTTCTGGCATTCTGACGCGGATCGCGAGGATGTTACACGGCGACTGCGTGCGATTGAGGAAGAAATCCGAGTGGCCTTGCCGAGGGCGCAACTGGCGGAAGATCACCCCTTTCGCATGACCAGCCTTGCTTTCGCCAAACCAGAAGATTCGGATTTGCGAGAAACAATCCTTGCCAGATTGGCCGCGGCAGGCGCTGATGTAACAGTCAACAATCTTTGGCTTCTCGCTTGGCTCGGCGGATACAACAAGCTCTCGATGGCCAAGAGGATACTCAAGCAGGCCTATGATCTGGATGTCGAGACCGATCGCGACGCGGTGCTCTATGCGGGTGACTCGACCAACGATGCGCCAATGTTCAGTTTCTTCCGGCATACGGTGGGCGTGAGCACGGTTGTCGACTATCTCCCTGAGATGCCTACACCACCGGTATGGATCACAGATGGACCGGGCGGAGTTGGCTTCGTCGAGGCTGCAGAAGCGATTTTGCGATCACGGCGATAAGCGTCGGCCAATCGACGATCGACGCGATGCAGCGTCTGCAACCCGTTGCAGATCAGACAGGCGGCAGAACCGGCTTGCGCGGCAGGCAAGCCAGCCCTACCTATGAACTATGACCTCCGCCCTGCAGCAAAATCGGCCCGGTGCGGCCTTTCCGTTCGACAACAGCTATGTCGGTTTGCCGCCGCACTTCTTTGCGGCGCAAGCGCCGACTGCGGTGGCGGAGCCCTGGCTGATCAAGCTCAACGAGCCGCTTGCCACCGAGCTCGGGCTTGACGTCGAGGCCTTGCGCCGCGATGGCGCGGCGATCTTTTCCGGAAATCTCCTTCCCGAAGGGGCCGAACCGCTGGCGATGGCCTATGCCGGGCATCAGTTCGGCGGCTTCTCGCCGCAGCTCGGTGATGGGCGGGCGATCCTTCTCGGCGAGGTCGTCGACCGCAGCGGCAAGCGCTACGATATCCAGCTGAAGGGCGCCGGACCGACGCCTTTTTCGCGCCGCGGCGACGGGCGGGCGGCAATCGGGCCGGTCTTGCGCGAATATATCATCAGCGAGGCAATGTTTGCGCTCGGCATTCCCGCCACGCGGGCGCTGGCGGCGGTGACGACAGGCGAGCCGGTTTATCGCGAAGAGGTGCTGCCGGGCGCGGTCTTCACCCGCGTCGCGGCCAGCCATGTCAGAGTCGGCACGTTCCAGTACTTCGCGGCCAGGGGCGATACCGACGGCGTGCGGGCTCTGGCCGACTATGTGATCGACCGGCACTATCCCGCATTGAAAGAGGCCGAGAACCCCTATCTCTCGCTCTTCGAAGCGGTCTCCGAACGCCAGGCGGCGCTGATTGCCCGCTGGCTGCATGTCGGCTTCATTCATGGCGTGATGAACACGGACAATATGACCGTCTCCGGCGAGACGATCGATTTCGGCCCCTGCGCCTTCATGGATACCTATGATCCGGCGACCGTCTTCTCGTCGATCGACCAGCATGGCCGTTACGCCTATGCCAACCAGCCCGGCATCGGCCAATGGAACCTCGCAAGGCTCGGCGAAACGCTGCTGCCGCTGATCGACGCCGAGCCCGACAGCGCGGTCGATAAGGCCAATGTGGTGATCAAGAGTTACGGCGAACGGTTCCAGGCGCATTGGCTGGCCGGCATGCGCGAAAAGATCGGCCTTGCCGGCGAAGAGGACGGCGATCTCGAACTGGTGCAGGCGCTGCTGTCACTGATGCAGGCGCAGGGCGCCGATTTCACCCTGGCCTTCCGGCGGTTGTCGGATCTTGCCGGCGATGACGTCGCAGCGCCCGCATTTGCGGCAAGTTTCCGCGAAGCGGATGCCTGCGGCCCCTGGCTCACGCAGTGGCGCGAGAGATTGTCCCGCGATCCGCAGACGGCCACTGAGCGCGCCATTGCCATGCGCAGCGTCAATCCAGCCTTCATTCCGCGCAATCACCGGGTCGAACAGGCGATCAAGGCTGCCGTCGAGGACGGGGATTTCTCGCTGTTCGAGGCGCTGCTGAGCGTGCTTTCGAAACCCTATGAGGACCAGCCGGGCTTTGCCGCCTATAGGGAACCACCGAAGCCGGACGAACGGGTGCTTGCGACCTTCTGCGGAACGTGACGGGCGGTCTTGCCCGTTTAGGTGGAGCATTTGTGCCACGGCGATCCGCTTCGATCCGGCCCGACGCCCGGTTCGGTGCATCCGCGCCCTGCGGCAATTGTGGCCGTTGAAAGGCATCTCCCTCGCGCTATCTGCCTGATCGGCGGGGCTTTTCCGCCGATCCTTCACCCCGGCTAACCTCAGCGGGAGACAGCCTTATGGCGATCGTCATCACCTCCATCTTCTTCATCATCATCGGGCTGGCACTCGGCGGTGGCGGGCTCTGGCTCGTCACACTCGGTGGCAGCGTCTTCTATCTGTTTGCCGGGCTGATGTTCGTGATTACCGCCGGCCTGCTTCTGATGCGCAAGGTGGTGGCGCTCTGGGTCTATGCGGTGCTCGTCGTCGCAGCACTCGCCTGGGCGATCTGGGAGGTTGGCTTCGACTGGTGGCAGCTCGGCCCGCGCGGCGGCATGATCATCCTGCTCGGGCTTTGGCTGCTGACACCATGGATCCGCCGGCCGCTCGGCCTGCGCAGCCCGACGGGCATCACCTACGCCGCCAACCCCTGGCCGCTCGCCGTGCCTGTCATCCTCGCCATCCTCGTCGCCCTCTATTCGATGACGACTGACCCGCATGACCTTGCCGGCGAGCTGCCCAAGGACATGGTCGCCGCCAATCCCGCCTTCGGCGGCAGCGTGCCGGATGGCGAATGGCATCAATATGGCCGCACGCCCTTCGGCCAGCGCTATTCGCCGCTCGACCAGATCACAGCCCAGAATGTCTCCACTCTCAAGGAAGCGTGGCGATACCAGACCGGCGACGTCAAACGGCCGGAGGATATCAGCGAGACGACCTATCAGGTGACGCCGCTCAAGGTGAAGGACACGCTCTATCTCTGCACGCCGCACAACTGGGCGATCGCGCTCGATGCCAAGACCGGCAAGGAGAAATGGAAATACGACGCCAACTCAGGCATGAACCCCGACCGGCAGCATCAGACCTGCCGCGGCGTCACCTATTATGCCGATCCAACCGTTGCCGCCGGCCAGCCCTGCGCCGAACGCGTCTACCTGCCGACATCCGATGCCCGGCTGATCGCGCTCGATGCGGCGGACGGGAAGGTCTGCACCAGCTTTGCCGACCAGGGCGTGCTGCATTTGGAAACCGGCATGCGCTACAATCCGGCCGGCTATTACTATTCCACCTCGCCGCCGGTCGCGGTGGCGGGCAAAATCATCGTCGGTGGGGCGGTGAACGACAATTATTCGACTGAGGAACAATCCGGCGTCATCCGCGCCTTCGACATCAATACCGGCGCATTGGTCTGGAACTGGGATTCCGGCAATCCCGACGTGACGACGCCGATCACCGAGGGCCAGACCTATACGACCAACTCGCCGAACAGCTGGTCGGTCTTCAGCGTCGACGAGACACTCGGCATGGTCTACATCCCGCTCGGCAACCAGGTGCCCGACCAGCTCGGCATCAACCGCAGCGACAATGTCGAGAAATTCTCCTCCTCGATCGTCGCGCTCGATATCGCCACCGGCCAGCTGCGCTGGGTGCGCCAGACGGTGCATCACGATCTCTGGGACATGGACGTGCCGGCCCAGCCGGCGCTGATCGACCTGACGAAGCAGGACGGCACCGTGGTTCCGGCCCTGGTCGGCCCGACCAAGCAGGGCGATCTCTATGTGCTCGACCGGCGCAGCGGCGAGCCGATCATCCCCATCAAGGAAATCCCGG
This sequence comes from Rhizobium sp. PRIMUS64, assembly GCF_023006465.1. Taxonomy (NCBI): domain Bacteria; kingdom Pseudomonadati; phylum Pseudomonadota; class Alphaproteobacteria; order Hyphomicrobiales; family Rhizobiaceae; genus Rhizobium; species Rhizobium sp. PRIMUS64. Next base: position 31,093 of record NZ_JALBGX010000068.1, read on the forward strand.
CGCCGGGTGGTGCGGTCTCCGGCGATCATACTTCGCCGACGCAGCCGATCTCGGACCTCACCTTCTCGCCGGAGCCGCTTCAGGAAAAGGACATGTGGGGCGTGTCGCTGTTTGATCAGCTCGCCTGCCGCATCGACTTCCACCGCTACTACTATGAGGGCCGCTATACGCCGCCTTCGCTCAAAGGCACGATCGTCTATCCCGGCAATTTCGGCACCTTCAACTGGGGCAGCGTGGCGGTGGATCCGGAGCGGCAGATCATGTTCGGCATGCCGACCTATCTCGCCTTCACCTCGCGCCTGGTGCCGGCCGCCGATATTCCGCCGAGGGGCCAGGACGAGAAGGGCAGCGAACAGGGGCTCAACCGCAATGACGGCGCGCCTTACGGCGTGTTCATGGGTCCCTTCCTTGGGCTGCTCAAAATCCCCTGCCAGGCGCCGCCATGGGGCTATGTCGCGGGCGTCGACATGCGCACCGGCAAGATTGCCTATATGCACAAGAACGGCACCGTGCGCGACATGACGCCATTGCCCCTGCCCTTCAAGGTGGGCGTACCCGGCATCGGCGGACCGATGCTGACCAAGGGTGGCGTCGCCTTCCTGGGGGCTGCGGTCGACAACTACCTGCGCGCCTATGACGTGACGAATGGCCGAGAGCTCTGGCAGGCGCGGCTTCCCGCCGGCGGCCAGGCGACGCCGATGACCTATGAGACTGATGATAACAAGCAATATGTCGTCATGGTCGCAGGCGGCCACGGCTCGGTCGGCACCACGCCCGGCGATTACGTGATCGCCTATACGCTGCCTTGATGGGAGCGCTCCTTCTCCTCACGAGAAGGAGCCGGCGCAAGCTCTAGGCATGGTTGCATCGCCATTCTCTCCCCGTTTTTCGGGGAGAGTTTTTATGGAAATCTCTAGCAATATTCGCAATTATTACGGGGTCGGCGGTCTTTTCGATCAGTCGGCCAAATCCAAGAATCAGCAAACGACGGACTTCGACAGCACTGCGCGCAATACTGCGCCCGGTCTCGAGCCCAGCAGCACGCCGCCTTCGATCGCCAATACGATGTGGGCTCTGCAAAGCAGCGAAGGCCCCTATATCAATCCGCCTTCCGACGACGAAGCGGCGGCGAGTGCGGCGCATGACGCCCTGGTCGACGAATTCTCCAAATGGGGCAACATGACGCCGGCGGAATATATCCGCGCCCGCTATCTCGAGCAGCACGATCTGACCGAAGCCGATCTGGCCGCCATGCCGGCCGATCAACGCGCCGCAATCGAGAAGGAAATCGCCGAGCAGATCAAGCGCGAGATGGCCGGTATCGAGGATGACGGCACCAAGACGGCAGATGACATCACCGCCGCCTGAGCCACAGGCAGATCGAATCCAGCATGCGGCGGGAGCTTTCTCCGCCGCATTTTTCATGATTCACACCATCTCGACGATCATGCGGCCGACTTCGGCAAAGACCGGGTTGAGTTCCTTCACCGGCACCGTCGTCTCACTGATATAAACGGCTGCGACGATCGGACCGCGATCCGGCGGCCAGATCACGGCGATATCGCCGAGAGAGCCATTCGGCCCGGTGCCGGTCTTGTCGCCGACCTTCCAATCCGCCGGCAAGCCGGCGCGCAGCCGCTCCTTGCCTGTCGTGCTCGCCACCAGCCAGGCGATCAGCCTGTCGCAGGAGGCCTCAGTGAGGACCGAGCCGAGCGTCAGATTGCCGAGCGTGTCGAGCATCGCATCCGGGGTCGTCGTGTCGCGCGGGTCGTCCTTCCGGCCCTCGTTCAGCGTCGGTTCGGTGCGGTCAAGACGGGTCGTGCCGTCACCGATCGAGCGCAGCCAGTCGGTCAGACCCGCCGGCCCGCCAAAACTTTCGAGCAGCAGATTGCCGGCCGTGTTGTCGCTGACGGTCACCGCCGCCTCGCAGAGTTCGGCGACGGTCATGCCATCGGTTCCGGCATGTTTTTCGCTGAGCGGCGAATAATCGACGAGCTTGTCCTTGCCGTAGGTCACCCGCCGATCGAGGTTCTCCTCGCCCTTGTCAGCACGGGCAAGCACGAAAGCGGCGGCCAGCGCCTTGAAGGTACTGCACATCGGAAAGGCCTCGCTGCCGCGATAGCCGAAGGAGATGCTCGTCTCAGTGTCGAGCACCGAGACGCCGAGGCGACCACCGGTGCGTTTTTCCAGCGCAGCAAGGCGGCGCTCGATGTTGTCGTCGCCCTCCTCGGCACTCTCCTTGGCCCCCTCCTCGGCCCCCTCCTCGGCGTTGGCGGGAATCGCCAGCGCGGGCAAGCCCATCGCAGGCAGGCACAATGCCGCGCCTATCAGCATGCGGCGGGTTAGACTGAGATCCATGAAATCCTCCGGCAAATCGGGAGGACAGAGCTAAGGCGAGATTGCGGCGGCATCTCGTCCCCAAGGCGATGTTAATCGTCCGTCGACCGACCTTTGTCGTCCGCCGAGCGATCTTATCGTCCGCTCGCCCCGATCACGCCGCGCGCGTAACCTCGACCGTTACATGCGACAATTCCTCCAACGCCGAAAGCCTGCCCTTGTAGAAGGCCGGATCGCGCGGCTTCGAGGTAAGGACGGCAACGATTGCGGCATGATGGCCGGGGCCGACCTGCCAGACATGCAGATCGGTGATCCGGTCGTCCTCCGTCTCGATGGCGCCGCGGATCTCCGCCGGCAGCGTCTCGCCTTCGGAAATGACGTCGAGCAGGACGCCGCCGGAAGATCTCATCAGGCTCCACGACCAATTGGCGATCACCAAACCGCCGACGATGCCCATCAGGGGATCGAGCCAGAGCCAGCCATAAAGGCTGCCGAGCGTCAGCGCCGCGATGGCGAGCACGGAGGTCAAAGCATCGGCGATGACATGCAGATAGGCGGCGCGGATATTGTTGTCGCCGGTCTTTGCGTGATGGGCATGGTCGCCATGACCGTGCGGACGATGTCCATGCGCGGGATGGGCGTGGTTGCCATGACTGTGATGCGCGTGATGGCCATGCCCATGATGATGGTGCGCATGATCGCCATGCGCGGCATGGCCGCCGCCGGCCAGCAGCCAGGCGCTGGCCAGATTGACGGCAAGGCCGATCACCGCCACGGCGATCGCCTGGGCAAAACCGATCGGCACGGGATTGGAAAGGCGCAGCAGGCTTTCCCAGGCCATCAGCAGGGCGATCAGGGCAAGGATGATGGCGCTGGCGAAGCCGGCGAGATCGCCGAGCTTGCCGGTGCCGAAGGTGAAACGCGGATTGCGCGCCTGCCGGCGGGCGAAGAGATAGGCGAGCGCCGAAATCAGCAGAGCACTGGCATGGGTCGACATGTGCCAGCCATCGGCGACCAGGGCCATGGAGCCGTAGACGGTGCCGGCGGCGATTTCCGCCACCATCATTACCGCCGTCAGCGCGATGACCAGCCAGATGCGCCGCTCGTTGCGCGTATGATCGGCGCCGAGGAAGACATGATCATGTTCCAGGGTATTGATTCCAGCCTTCTCGATTCCGGCACTCATGACAGGCTCCTTCGTCGCCGCTATAAGCTTTTGTTTTTACACAATTCCTGGGAAAATGCTTCGCAGTTTTCCCGGGAAAACCGCTTCACACTTTTCCTGAAATTGCTCTAGCGCATATAGGTTCTCAACACTTCCGATATTTCCTCGACCGCCTCCGCCCTTGCCGCATCGTCGGCGGCATTCAGCACGTGCTCACGCAGATGATCGTCGAGCACCTCGCCGGTCAGCCCGGTCAGCGCGCCGCGGACGGAGGCGAGCAGTTGCAGGATCTCGCCGCAGGGGCGCTCGGCCTCGAGGGCGCGCTCGACCGCCTCCATCTGCCCCTTCAAGCGGCTAATGCGGGCGACGAGCTTCTTTTTCTGCAGGGTGGTGTGGGACATGATGGGTTCTCATATAGCATAGGGGGGTATACTATCAAGGGTGAGTCCAGAGCTCAATGCCTGTGATGGGCTCCGATCCGCCATTGACAAAGCCTGCGTTTCCGACGATCTATGACCCATGATCAAAAACGCGCACCAGAGCCGCTCGTATTTTTGGCTGTACCTGTAAAGGGCGGCCGGACAAGATCATATTGTCAACAAGCCGCCGTCAGGCGGCTTTGTTGTATCGGCAGCGTCCTGACGGCAGAATATCAAAGGACGCGAAGACCATGACCGAAATCGAAGACAGCGAAATTTCACTGATGCGCCCATCGGTGGTGACGATCCGCGCCGCCAAGCCGCGCGACCTGCCCGAACTCAACGAGATGATCGCCCTGCTTGCCGCCCATCACGGCGATGCGGCAGGCACGACGGCGGAGCAGCTGGAGCGCGACCTCTTCGGCCCGCTGCCCTGGATTAATGCGCTCGTCGCCGAGACCGGCGGAGGGCTGATCGGCTACGCCATTCTCGTGCCGCTCTACAGGGCGCAGGAAGGCAAGCGCGGCATGGACCTGCACCACCTCTTCGTGCGTGACGGCCATCGCGGTCACGGCACCGGC
>NZ_JALBGX010000069.1:0-35297 GCF_023006465.1 Rhizobium sp. PRIMUS64
GCCTCCCTGGTTGCAGCTCGCGCCTGAACGCTCTCGGCCCTTCGAGCACCCTGCTCGGCGTCAGACATGCTGAGTGTGTCGGCACGGCCACCAAATCAGCCCCGCTTACCCGCCTAAGCAACGGATCTTAAGTCGTTTTAGAAATTATAACGCATTGATATTACTGCAATCACCTCCGGCTGCGGAAGTGAAATCGGCCTTTAGTTCCTTTGCTGCGTTGTGCTGATTCTTTTCGCAAGTCTACCGATGGGGCGGCTTGAGGGCCACGAGACCGGTAGATCGGGGCGCAGCTCCGATCGAGAGCGCGACTTGGACTGAATCCCACTGCCGTCCGATGCCGGCGACCGCGACGCGCTGTGCAGCAAGCCCGACAAAACAATAGCGCCGGTGACAATGGCCTGCAATAGCCGTCTGCGTTATCAACGGCCAAATGCAAGACGGACCCCTGCGAGCTGATTGCTTTCGCTCGGCGCGCCGCATGGCAAAGCGTCGTCGCGACCTAGATGGTGACCTGCCCGCGGACGCGATCTCGATGGCGACGGCGGTTGCTTGATAGCGTGTCGGCAATCGGCAGAACGCGCATCGACCAAGTCGCCACGCGAAAGGAACTGCGTGGCAATGTGGCGGGGACTTAATGCGCGCGTTGCTCGCGACGTCGGCCAGCTCGCAGCCTGGCGCTATGTGCCATCGGCGGCCCCTCCCCGACCGTCACTGGAGGCGCTGCTCGGGCAGTACATTGCTGGCCATCTCGCGCATCGCTTTTGGAGGCAGGGGATCATCTGCCGGCATATCGGCCGGGATTAACGCAGGTCTTCCATATTGCCAGAGAGCGAGGATCCACACGTCATCAAATGGCGTGCATCGAAGGTGGGCGCCGCCCTATCTGTGGCGGCGCGCCATGGCGTCACGGCCGGCTATCCCAGGCATGGCGAACTCGATGCTGCCTGCCCCCACATGCGCTCGGCTCGCCACCGCAAGCAATTGGCGATCGTTGTCGCTGGGGCATGTGCGCTGACGGACGGTCGGCCGATATCAGCGATCGCCCGTTTGGACAACGAGTTGATACGTCGGAAAGCCTTGGCATTGAGCTCCCGATCCCGTCGGCAGCCCCTCCCCTGTCGCGTGAACTTTCCGCTCGATCACGTGGAAAGTCGGATGCGACGACGTTCCGTCGGTCGGCCATCGCATGGAAGGTGCAGCTTCAATGACGGCAGGACAGTCGATCCTCCAGTCTTCCCTCAGGGGAATCCAGGAACCCCCGTAGGCCAGTTATCGCCCGATCATGCCGTTGTCCGCGGACAACCGGTTGATCAGCCCGGCAGCTGTCAGGTCGTTTGCACATGAGTTGGTACCCGCGGCAATTGGTTTGCGCAGTCGGGAAAATATGCCCGATATCGCGCTACTGATGGACGCTGTGACCTTGCGGCACTGTGGCCGCCTCGGTGGCTCTGCCTGGTGTCGTAGAGCAGCCGTTTCCTGCGCCTCGCCGAGCAGGCGTGGAGGTATTCGGCCCCAGTGCTTCCGAAGAGCCCTGTCGCGTCTGCCGACAGGATCTCGATCCCGGAAGCTGCTGCCGGTTTGATGAAGTGCAGAATGCCACCCATTCGAGAGCCTGCGGCGCTGCGGCTTCACTCTCCGAATGGGATCCGCGACCGGGATGGCAGGGCGCCGCCGCGGCGTCATTGTCGCCGCTTTTTACGTCTAGTCGAAGAGGCGGCAATCGAGGTCGCCCGTCGCGCGGCGTTAGGCTGTTTGGCTCATGGCGATGCTTCGGTCCGAGCAGATCGGTGGGCGGCGGCTCCGTCATTCGGACCCCTGCGGCGCGTCTTGGGAGAAGCTGGAGATGGGCAGCACGTGAGGGCTGCCAATCTGGCGTCCTATGAGCCCGAGCTGCATCCAAGGCTCGTCCGTCCAAGCTATATCGATTTGTCCTCTTTCCTGGGGCTTTTGTGGCCGGGGGCCGAAGCTTCGAATGATGCAGCGGATGACTGAGAGCGAACGTCGGGATCCGCATGTGCCAGGGCGGATAGTTGGAAGTCGAGCTTGGCGATCGCCATGTTCGATATCTCGGCCAATTCGGCGGTCGGTCAGGTGGAGACAAGCGAGGCTACGCCCTTGAGCGGACGAAGGGCTAGGCGAGGCAACTCCAGTGCGCATCGTCGCCGATCATTGCGAACCTCTGGCCTCACGTTTGGCTGCTGGCCCACCAGCAGTGCGATGCCCGATTCTTTCATCGAGCAATTCGGGGCGGGGCAGGTCAGCCGGCTGAAGGCCGGAGAACCGCGTCCGCCAAGGTCGCTGCTCGGCAAGTTGTCCGCGGACAACACCACTCCCAGCGCTGATCGCGTGAGAGAAGGCCGTACCCGCCTGGCGCCTCCTCTGCGAAATCAGCGCAATCGTCAGGCTTGAATTTGCCGCATTGCGACATTACCTCGTGACGGACCGAAGCGCTTTCCCCTCCTAGCCGCTTCGGTCCGACGGACAGCACTTCTCCTCCCAGGCTGTCGGTCACTATCGAAGCCCGGCGCATCTCTCCCGCGCCGGGCTTTTGCCATTCTGGCAACCTGCCGTCGGACAGGCAGCGCATCCCCGCCTTCCATTCGTGTCGATCCGACCTCGCGAGATTTGTCGAGGTCGAGGAGGCTTGAGCCGGCGATGGGATGTCTGCGTCGCCGGTTTATGCCGCGACCGCCGCAAAGACTCCAGCAGAAGAGCCGCGCGTGGTTGCCTCGCGAGACCGCTTGTGAACAAGCCGCGCGCCAAGAGCGCCACCGACCGACAATGGCGCGGTCGCCACCGCTTGCTGGCATCTGCTTCCGGTCTGCGCGGCGCCTTCTAGGAGGAGACCCCGAATGGTCATGGTCGCGGGCCGCCTATTAGAACCATCAAGTCAGCTGTCGGTGCGCCACATCTGACGCACGCCGGCCGCAGCCTTTCATCACGCCGTCGGCACCCAATCCGATCTCGGGTATGCGGTGGCTCGGATCCATGTCGCGCGCTTGCTGAATTCGAGAGGGGATGGATGGTGATTTCCACAGCGGGCCCGCCAGCATCGGGCAGGGAAGGGTGCCGGCGGTGGGTCTGGACTAAGCCTCGAGATCGCGAGATCCGAAGTCGGCGCTCCGAGCGTGTTGTCGCCGGTGCCTCACGCCGGATGCTCGAGAGTTGCTCCGTCGTCGTCGGTCAGGGGGTTGGCTGATCGCGCCGGCCGAAGGAAGGATGTGTCGAGGACGTCAAGCTCTTCGATGCCGCCGCGCGCCGCATTGCTCTCGTTCCCCATAGAGATGGCCCTGTTGGTTTTGCGGAACCGGCGCGGATCCCTCAGACGTCGTCATAGCAGAGCGCCCATTGGTCGCCGATATGCCAGCAGCGCCCTATCCGCGGGTCCGTCTTCCAGAGCAGGCTCTTGACGAACTCGATGCCGCCGCGTCTGAAGGCGGCGGTCAGCGCCTCGATCTCGTTATCGTCGATTGACAATCCACCGTTGGCGCAGACGAAATAGGCTGCGCCGATCCAACGCGCCGCAAATCCGCCCTCGCCGCGCACAATACGAAGTGCGGCGCCATGGGACGCATGACGGCCGCCTTTCGACGGTCGGTCCTGGCGCGGCACGCCGAGCGGCAGCACCAGACGCCCTCCAGGCCGCAGTCTTTCGATCCAGGGTTCAGCAGGCCGCGCGACGGCGAAATTCACATAGATCGCATCCACTTCTTGCTGCGGCCATTGACTGCCGTCGGCGTTGATGACGCTGACATTGGCTCGATCTGCAAGCGCTGCTTGAGCGTGGGCGGCCAGATCCGGATCCATCTCGACGGCATAGACATGACCAGAAGCGCCGACCAACTCTGCGAGAATGGCGCTATAGTAGCCGGTGCCGGCACCGATATGGGCGATACGGTCGCCGATTTGTACGTCCAGCTCTGCGAGGAGTCGGGCATGCAGTGAGGGGCTACCATTGTTGATGCCCTTGTCGGACTGCAGGGCGAAGAGCACGTCCTGATAGGCCAGAACCACGTCGGAGGAGGGGAGGGGGCGATATCCGCCGCCTAGATTGGCGATCTGCCATGGCGGCGGACCGAGAAATTTTTCGCGCGGGACGGTGGCAAAGGCAGCTTCAATTCGCGGGTTCGTCGTGGCGGCGGTTGCCACCACCTGATGGGCGTAAGCGCGGCGGACGACCGCCAATTCGTCGGCCGTGAACATCGCAGTCGGCATGGGAAAATCTCCGGGCATGGCTTTGACCTGTTCCCTTTTTACGTCTTTGCGGCTCCAAATCCACTTCTATCCCGATGCCTGATCCCTATGGATGGTGGATAGTCTTACTTGACAAGGAAGCCTATGACGGAAGGTAAGTGTTGTTTAGCTTCCATGTAGGAAAAGTATGGTGTCACTTCATGGGGTTAATGTTCCGCAGGCTGCAGAATTTAGCTTCTTCGCCGCACATCAAAGTGTGGCCTGCAAAGAGGCGGCATCGGCCCTTGGATGCCAAGCACTCCCCAGCGCCATCGACACGTTTCAGGCGTCGGGTATCCTGTGGCGCCCGGTGTCTACTCTAAAACGCTTCTTGATCCTGTCGACGGGTGCTCCGTCCTGAAGCGGAACCTGGACCAGTCGATCATAGGTCTCGAAGCCCATCTTTGCGTAATAGCCAAGGCCGCTGACGTTGTCGGCGCGAATGGTGGCATTAATGAATTCGAGCCCGAGCTCTTCCGCTGCCGCTCGGGTTGCGGGAAAAAGTGCGCTGCCGACGCCTGCGGTCCGTGGGTTCATGCGGGCAAAGGTCGCAATGTCGGCGAAGCCTTTTGGCGGATCGCCGTATAAGCTCAGCGACTGAAAACCGACGAGTGACTGATCGTGCTCTGCAACATGGCAGGTAAGAGGAAACTCGCCATCGATGAACCAGTCCGAGAACTCGGCAGCCGAAAGCGGTGTCTCGAGTGCGGTTGTTCCGCCGGCCCGGATGATCTCGTTCAGGAGACTGCTCAGCTCCTCCGCGTCAGCAGAAACGGCCCTTCGAATGTGCATGTCCTGGCTACCTCGTCTCCGACCAACAGCCTATTGGCAAGAGTAGAGAGTACAAGTCACCATGTCGTCTGCAAGGGCAAATTCCGTTCCGCGTTCAACGAACCTGCTTTACGCGCGTGGTGTTCAGGCACTCAAAAGCTTTTGCGTCTTTCGGTCGAAGAAATGAACCTTGGCGGTTTCGAAAGAAGACTTCGCCCGTTGTTCTGGTGCCGAGCGAGGCCCATTGCAGATAGGAACTGGCGCGATGAGCCACGGCGTGGACTCATTACCGCGTAGCCAAATTCGGATTCATGGGAGTTTGACGAACGCCAGATAGTTGGCCGCGAGTTTGGCGTATCTGGTCGCGACACGCCTACATTGCTTAATTTTGTTGAAGAACCGTTCGATCCGTTGCGTGCGCGATAGAGATAGGGGGCTGAAGCAGATCGGGTCTTTGCGATTTCGTTTCGGCGGAATGTTCGCCCATGCTCCTTGCTGGCGAGCCAGCTCTCTAATCCAAACGGTGTGACACGTTAGCTTAGATGCGTCGCGTGAAGGCGCCGTCAACCACCAGATTGGCGCCGGTGACGTAGCTCGCCGCTGGGCTCGCCGTGAATGCGACGACGTTGGCGATCTCCTCGGGCCTCGCCATGCGGCCCATCGGGATCATGGCAACCGCATTACGAAAATCTTCGGGTTGCTCGCTCTTGATCCGATCCCAGGCACCACCGTCAAAGAACGTCGAACCGGGGCTGACGACATTGGCTCGGATACCCTTGGGTGCGACGGTCCGGGCGAGCGACTTGATGTAAAAGTGCAGCGCAGCCTTTATGGCGCCATAGGACACCTCTGTGTAAGCATTGAGTTCTGAATCCTCGACTCCCCCAATCGAGCCAATGGCGACGATGCTCCCCGCTCGGGATCGCTCAAGGTGCGGCATAACCGCCTCAACTGCCGTCACAGTGTGGATCAGATCGACGTCGAAGGCTGACTGGAACGCCTCGATACTCAGGCCGAAAGATAGGGCGCTGGCATTTGCCACCAAAATGTCGACACCGCCAAGCGCCGCTGCAGCGCTTTCAACCCAGCTCCGAAGTGCCGCTGGGTCTTTGACGTCCACCGACCGGCCCCAGGCCTTGCCTCCCTTGGATTCTAGGGCCTTGACCGCGTCCTCAACGGCGTCGCCGCTGCGGGCACAAATCGCGACGTCGGCTCCCTCCAACGCAAGACGCTCAGCGATGGCAAGCCCAATCCCCCGAGTCGAGCCGGTTACCAGTGCCTTTTTGCCAGTGAGCTGCAGATCCATTTCATGGGCTCCTCTAGTCCGACATCCGTTGGAAATACCGCTTTGTGAGGTTAGGTATGTTCCCTGCAGGCAAACGCGGCAAGACCGGATCGGCATAATGGTCATATCAACGTCAGGATGCCATGATCGGTGATGCCTTCAGTTTTGGTGATCTCGGCTGGTAAGCCGGCAGCCGCAAGCCTGCTTGATCGGCAATTCCGCTTTTGGCACATAGCATCGTCTCGCTGCTGCGCAGCAACGCGTCGGCCATTGGGGCATAGCGGACTCTGTCAGGCTATCAGTCCAGCAGATTTATGAGTTCACGGCCTAACCTTCGTGATGCTGAGCAAATTTGGCCATGGCGGAGATGATGATGACGGCGGACGCGGCGCCAGGATCGATGTGCCCGATCACACGATCCCCCAATCGCGAAGCCCGTCCCTTGGTCGCCGTCATGTTGCTGGTCGCTTCGCAGCCTGTCCGCGCTGCCCGCTCCGCTGCCTCGAAGCATTGGGGGAGGGGCTTTCCCGACCGCCGGGCATCGAGTGCCGCGTCAGCCGCGGGCTTCCAGGCGTCAACCATCGTCTTTTCTCCGGGTTCGGCCTTTCCGCGTTCCTGGATTCCTTGCGCCATTGCCGCAAAGACGCTGAGGAAGTCATCATCGCTCAATGTCTGCTTGCCTTTGGCGGCTGCTCCGGCGCGCATGAAGGCCGTGGCATATAGCGGCCCGGACGAAGCGCCGACCGCATTCAGGAATGCCTTTGCCGCGACGTTGAATGCGGTTGTCGGGGCAATCCCGGCGTCAAGTTCGCCGACCGCTTTCGCCGCGGCCTGGCAGCCCGCATCCATGGCAAGGCCGTGATCCCCATCGCCGATGGCGCCGTCCAGTTCGCAAAGATGATCCCGTTCCGCCGCGATATCCTCGGCAATCCCGGCAAACAAGCGCTGCAGGTCTTCGGTCGTAAACGTCATTGATCACCTCGCAAACATCGCGCAATCACAGGGGTGGTCGATCAATCGCTGAAGCTCGTCGTCAAGATGCATGACCGTGATCGACGCGCCGGCCATTTCGAGCGAGGTGCAGTAATTCCCGACGAGCGACGTATGGAGGATGAGCCCGGCATCGTCGAGCCGGGACTTCACGCGCCGCATCATGATGTAGAGTTCCATCATCGGGGTCGAACCCAGCGAGTTGACGAGCACGGCGACACGATCGCCCCGGTCTGCGTTCATTTCGCGAAGAATGCTGTCCATGAGTTCGTCCGTCACCGCGTCGGCCGGCCTCAGCGGCTCGCGCGCCACGCCAGGCTCCCCGTGGATGCCCATTCCGATCTCCATCTCCCCTTCGCCGATCAGGAAGTTCGGGCGGAGGGTCTGGGGCAGCGAACATGGGGAAAGCGCGACACCCATCGTATAGGTTCGCGCATTGGCATGGCGGGCGGCGCGCTCGACATCGTCAAACGAGTAGAGAAGATCGCAGGCGGCGCCGGCGGCCTTGAAGATGAAGACGTTGCCCGCCACGCCCCGTCGTCTGTCCCTTTGATCGGGAGGAGCAGACGCCACGTCATCCGTGGTCAGGACGGTGCGTACCTCGATCTCGTCAAGTGCCAGCATCTCGGCTGCCATGTCGAAGTTCATCACGTCGCCGGCATAATTGCCATACATGAACAGCACACCGGCGCCGCCGTCGACCGCCATGGCGCAGGCGATAATCGGATCGGGCGGCGGCGACGCGAAGACGTTGCCGATTGCGGCCGCGTCTGCAAGCCCCTTGCCGACGAACCCCAGAAATGTCGGTTCGTGCCCGGAGCCACCACCGATGACCAATCCGACCTTGCCCTTGCGCGGCCCGTTTCTGGCGACGATCGCGCGGGGCATGTCCTCTACCGCGTAGAGATGGCGCGGATGGGCCGCCAGGACCCCCTGCAGCATCTCATCGACGGCATCGGCGCCGGAATTGATAAGCTTCTTCGTCTTCACATCGATCCTCCCGAGAGCGAGTTCCCGATCGCATAGATGCAGCAGCACCGCTGGAGGTCAATCCGCCAGCACGTCGCGCTGCAGCGGCAAGACGGCGACAGCCAATGGGGCAAGTAGCAGATCCCCGCTTGAACCCTTGCCGGTCGGCCCGCATGCGCTGCAATCGACCTTTCTCTCTTTGCTCGTCAGATTGACGACGTACAGCCTGGCGCCTGTAGTATCCCTTGCAACGAAAGACAGGACCTCAGAGGGTGAGGAGGAGACGCATTCCTGCCAGGATGCACCAGTCAAAGCGGAGAGTGTCCGTATGGTGTTGAACAGCGAGCGCCGGCCGCCTTGTTCGGTCGGTTCCGCCGGACCGGCGATCAAACCGAACGGACCGGTCAGGGCCGATAGCGTCAGGCATTCCAGATCGGCATCCAGCACCCGTATCGCGTAACCGAATGCAAAAGCCTCCGCGAAGCGTCCATTGTGGCGTGGGTCGCGGTTGGCCATGGGTATGCGAGAGCCGGACGGATTGTCCATCGTGCGGCTGCCATAGGGGTTTTGCCGCATCGGGATCGTCGACGGGCCGATGCGGTAGGGCTTGTCGCCGTAGATCGCACGCACAGACCGGGTGATGAAGGGCAGGGCTTCCAATGTCTGCATGACGCTGAGATCGTCGGCCGCATGCACGATCGGGTTGGTGCAGTGGCTGACGAAGTCGAGCTGTCCATCCGGGACGCGCTTCCGGTTGAGCTCGGTGAAATAGCTCAGCATGCCGCCGCCAATGCGAATGCCGGGAAAGACAGCGCGAGCGGCGGTATAGACTTCATCCAAAGGCGGGCAATCCGGCCAGGCGCTGCCGGGCGGCGTCGACTGCCGGTCGACCGAAGGTGAGATCATGATTGCATCGGGCTTGAATTCCGCCAGCTCCAACTGGCGGGCAATCTCGGCGGTCTCGCTTGACGGCGACGATTGGCAGGGAAGGGCAATCTCCAACGTGGAGCGGCCGCGATGGGCCGTCGCGATTGCTGCGAACCGCCTGAGCGCGTCGACGCCGTGCCGGGCACTCGGGTCGAAATGGAAGAGGAGTTCCTGAGGAGCGATCTCCGTCAGGACGGACTTTGCCGATAGGGTCGCATCGGCCTCTTCGGGTGTAATGATCACGCCGATATCCGGCATGGTGCCGGTGCGCGCACCGAGCTCGAGTTTTATGGCGCTGACTGACACCCCAGCCGAAGGGTCCCGTGTGGCACCGTTGATATCCCTGATAACAAGCGACGTCTTTTGCCGGACAGGTTGATTGGCGGCAATCTGGTAGGGCCAGGGCAGGGCGAGCGGCCTGACATATGTCTTATAGGATGCGTCCGACCAGTTCCTTTGATCTTCCATTTCAAAGGTGTCGCCCTCCATCCGGCATTCCGCCTGAACGTCAGGCATGACCACGTGGGTGATGGCGCGCATGTCCTTGAACGGCTGCCAGGGCTCGATGAGATCGGGAAACCGTATTGCCACAACCTCCCCGTCGACATGCTCGACCGTCGCCGGTGAACCTGCCAAACCGACGATCGGGTGCAGAATGCAGAAGCCGCAGCGGTTGGTCTCGAAGCCGGTCGAGGCGATGGCCTCAGCCTCGAAGTCGAGCCGGTCCGCACTTGCGGTGATGCGAACGTCAATGACAAGCCTCGTATCGCCGGGTCCCTCGCAGCGGGCGAGATAGGCGACCTCGAAGCGATCGTCACTCTGCTCGATCCGGAGATCGGTGATTTCAGGGCTGTAGGTGCCCCAGTCCCGGTCGCGAACGAGATAGGAAATCGCTCGCAGCACCTCGGTCCCGTCGTACCGGATGGTGCGGAGGTTGCCGTTGGCGAGATCGGCTTCCAGTTTTCCCGCTCTCAGCCGAACCGGCGGCGGATCGACGAGGCGAGTGCCGTAGAGCTGGAACGCATCGACCGTCATCGCAGCATCGCTCCGACATCGATCGTCTGTCCCCTGGCCGCACTGTCATAGGCGGCCTCGACGAGCGCGAAAGTTTTCAGATTGTCAGCCCCTGACGTCGAGTGTTCCGCGCCGCGTTCCAACTGATCGACCCAATGCTGCTGGATCGCATAGACGCTCTCCTGGATGTTGTGCCAGGGCCGCGAGGCCCATGAAAGCAACTTCGGAGACACGTCCGTGGTCGTGGTGCCCTTGGCGTTGGTGACTTCAAGGCCGTAACCCTGGGTCAGGCGGATCGTGCCTTCCGAACCGTCGAGCTCGATCAACGTCTCGGGGAACGGCTCCGTGGAAAGCTTGGTGGCGTAGCTGACGTCGACCACCGACGTGGCGCCGTTTTCGTGATCGAGCAGAATGGTCGCGACATCCTCACCCTTGATGATGGGATTGACCCGCTTGGCGCGGGCCGTGAGCGATCGAACGTCGCCAAGGATATAGCGGGCGATATCGAGCGTATGGATGCCAAGGTCTTCAATGATGAACCGTTCGCCCTCGGCGAGATAGGGCTGACCGGAAAAGACGTCGTAGGCCGAACGGAAGGAGAAACGGCCCCAGAAGGGCGTGCCGATGGCATCGGCCTCCAGCGTCTTCCGCACCGCCTGGATCGGCGTCTGCCAGCGAAAGTTCTCGTGCACCATTAGCGGTATGCCGGCGTTGCGGCACGCCTCGACCATCGCCTTCGCATCCGACAAGGTCTTGGCGAACGGCTTCTGGCAGATGGCCGGCACCTTGTTCCGAGCCGCCATTTCGACGAGAAAGCGGTGACTTTGGACGGTGGTGGCAATGTCGACGAAATCAAAACCGCCATCGGCGAACAAGGCCTCGGCATCGCCATAGCGGCGATTGATGCCGAACTGATCGCCGACGAGCTTCAGCCGCTCTGGGTCGCGATCGCAGATCGCGACAATGCCGGCACCTCGAACGTCATTCCAGGCATGCATCTGGTTTATCGCAAAGAAGCCGCAACCGATCAAAGCTCCTTTTAATTCCGTCATCTCAACCTGCCTTTGCCATCTGCATGAGGGTAACGCGCTGCTGCAGGCGGCGTTGCGCCTGGTCGACGACGACGGCAATGATGATGACGAGGCCCTTGATGACCATCTGCCAGAAGGAGGAAACGCCCATCATCACCAATCCGTCGGAGAGGATGCCGATGACGAAGGCGCCAATGATCGTGCCGCCGATCGTGCCGCGGCCGCCCGACATCGAGGTGCCGCCGAGCACGGCTGCGGCGATCGCATTGAGTTCGAAGCTTTCGCCGGTTGCCGGATGGGCTGCCATCAGTTCGGAGGAGATGACGACGCCGACGATGGCCGCGCAAAGTCCGGAGAACATGTAGACGAAGATCTTGACGACATCGACCCGGATACCCGACATGCGCGCAGCCCGCTCATTGCCGCCGACGGCGAAGATATGACGGCCGATCGGTGTCGAGCGGGCGACATAGGCGGCCAGCAGCGCAAGCACGATCAGAATCCAGATCGACACCGGCAGGCCGAGAATGCGCCCCGCGCCGAAGAAATCAAAGCCGGTCGTTGCATATTCAGGCCGGCCGACAAGGTTGGGAAAGGTCTGGCCGTCCGACGACAGCAGGGCGAGACCGCGGGCGATATAGAGCGTACCAAGCGTGGCGATGAAGGGCGCGACGTTGAGCTTGGTGATCAGCAGACCGTTGATCAGACCGATGAGCAGGCCGATCGACAGGGTGATCAGCACGATCTCGAAAAGGTTGAAAAAGATGGTGTAGCCAATCGGCAATTCGATGCCGTAAAGGATCAGACCGCCCGCGACCATGCCGCAAAGACCGACGATCGATCCGACTGAGAGATCGATGCCGCCGGTGATGATGACGAAGGTCATGCCCATCGCCAGGAACGCGTTCAGCGCCACATGCTTCGACATCAGGATCATGTTCGCCGTCGAGGTGAAGTTCGGTGCGAAGATCGCAAAGAAGATGATGACGGCAAATAGCGCGATGAAGGTCCTGAGCTTCATCAGCGTCAGAAGCATGGAGCCGTTGGCGCCCTTCGGCGCGAGAATAGTTGATGTAGCCGCCATCATGACGCGAGTTTCCCTTGATGTCCGTGTCCCTTGGCAGAAGCCGCAATGATGGCTTCTTCGGTGGCCTCGTTCCGGTCGAAGACGGCGACCAGCTGGCCGTTGCTCAAAACCGCGATGCGATCGGAAAGCGCCATGACCTCTTCGAGGTCGGAAGTCGAAAACAGAATGGCAAGCCCGTTTGCCGCCAGCCGCCGCATGGTACGGAAGACATCGGCCTTGGCGCCGACATCGATGCCGCGGCTCGGTTCATCCATCAGAAGCACCTTCGGATTGGTCATCAACGCCTTACCGATGACGACCTTCTGCTGATTACCCCCTGACATCGAGGTCACCTCGAAATCCGGGTTCGGTGCCTTGATCGAGAGATCGCGGATCGTATCGCGAATGGCATTCTTCTCCGCACGCCTGTCGATATGGAAGAGCCGGGTGAAGCGGCCAAGGCTCGCCAGCGTCAGGTTGGAGGCAATCGAGAGCACCTGGACCAGACCTTCCCGCTGCCGGTCTTCCGGAATGAGCGCAAGGCCGCGGCGGATACGTCGCGTGGTGTCGCGGGCGCGAACCTGCTTGCCGTCGATGAAGATCTTGCCGGTCGAGTGTGTGTGACGGCCGATCACGCATTCGAAGAATTCGCTGCGCCCGGCACCCATCAGGCCATAGATGCCGAGGATTTCGCCTGCCCTGACCGACAGGGAGACATCGTTGACCGAGAGCCCGCCCGTCGGCCGCGGCAGGCTGATGTTTTCGGCGCGAAAGACCTCAGCTCCGATGGCGTGGTTCACGGATTTTGCAAAATCCTTGGCATCCGAGCCGATCATCGAACGCACGATCCAGCGTGTGTCGATGTCGCGGACCATCGCCTCACCGGTGATATGGCCGTCACGCAGCACCGTGATGTAGTCGCCGATCCGCATCAGCTCTTCGAGCCGGTGCGAGATATAGACGATCGCCACGCCCTGGGCCTTCAGTTCCGCGATCACCTTGAACAGGATCTCAACCTCGGCCGCCGAAAGAGCCGAGGTCGGCTCGTCCATGATCAGGATTCGGGCATTCAACGACATCGCCTTGGCGATCTCGACGAGCTGCTGCTGGCCGATCGGCAAATCCTCGACCATCGTATCGGCCTCTATCCCGGCATCCAGACGCTTCAAAAACGCATTGGCCTTTTGCACCTGCGCCTTGTGATCGATGCCAAGAATGCCGCGGGTGATTTCGCGCCTGGCGAAGATGTTCTCGGCAACCGACATGTTTGCGAAGAGATTGAGCTCCTGAAAGATCATCCCGATGCCGTGCGCTTGCGCATCGGCAGGGCTATCGAAGGATACGGGCACGCCATCCAAGATGATGCGGCCGAGCGTCGGACGCTCGACACCGGCGATGATCTTCATCAGCGTCGATTTGCCTGCGCCGTTTTCGCCGACAAGCACGTTCACTGCGCCGCGACGCAGCTCAAGATTGGCGCGCTTGACGGCGACGATACCCGAATAGACCTTCGACACGTCGTCGAGGCGCAGGATGACATCGTCCTTTTGTGTCTCTCCTGTGGTCATGAGCCCACCTTCAGTTCCGAAGGTGTGACGAGCGGAAGCTCGCCGCTTTTCGGCAGCGGAAAGGCGCCGATCGCGGTCACCGTCTTGCCGACCAGGCCATCGCGCGGGACGGCAGACAGAAAGGCCGCATTGGCCTTTTCGTTGAAGGCCTTTCCGAACTGCGCCCACTCGATCTGGTTCTTGAATTCGTTGAAATTGACGAAGTCCAGCGTATCGCGCAGCGCCGTGCCGCGGAGCGCCGGCCCGATCTGGATCTTGGCATCGGCCTTGCCGTCGCCATCGGCGTCGACATCGAGCGTTGCCGCGCGGGAAGCCGTATCGGCTGCAATCACCTTGCCGGTGATCTTCACCGCATAGGTCCATGGCGAGCTGCTCTGCTTGCGGGGATTGCCGTATTTCTCGCCCGCGGCATCGGGGCTGGAGGCGGAAAGCTGCATGACGTCTTTCAGGTCGCCGGCGCGCTTTTCGAAATAGGGGACTGCCTCGGACTGCCAGATCGCCTCGACCTTTGCATTCGGGTCGAAGGCGGTCTTGGCCGCTGCGGCCGCCTTTTCCTCCGCGGTCGGGGTCTTGATGATCTTGCAACCGGGCAAGGCTGCCGCCACGACGGCAGCGAGCAGGGCGCCCTTCATTCTCAACATGCTATGAACCTCGACGTCTTGCGAAAAGCATTGCAGAGGGCGCAGCGCTGCGCCCTCTGCAATTCGCGGCTGATCAGTTCGTCAGGGCGAAGGTTTCGAGCTTGCCGGAGTTGTCGGCGTTGATGAGAACGCAATCCATCAACTGCTTCTCTTCCTTTGGCGTCGTCTTGTTCTTGATGTAGGCGTCGGCCTGTTCTACCGCGAGCTGAGCCTGCGCATAGGCCGGCTGCAGCACTGTCGCCTTGATGCCGCCCGACTTGATGGAGTCGCGCACGTCGTTGGAGCCATCGAAGCCGACGACGATCACGTCCTTGCGGCCGGCCGCCTGCAGCGCTGCGATTGCGCCCATTGCCATGGTGTCGTTCCCTGAAATGACGCCCTTGATGTCGGGATTTGCCTGGAGGATGGTTTCCATCTTCGAATAGGCTTCCGTCTGGCTCCAGTTGGCCGACTGCTTGGCGACGGACTTCAGGTCCGGGTAGTCGTCGATGACGTCGTGATAGCCTTGCGAGCGGATGCCGGCATTGGTGTCGGACTCCTTGCCCACCAGCTCGACGTAATTGCCCTTCTCGCCCATCAGCTTGACGAATTCCTGCGCCCCGAGCTGGGCGCCCTGGTAGTTGTTCGAGACGATCTGGGCAACGGCAACGCCGGTCGCGTTGATTTCGCGGTCGATCAGGAAGGAGGGGATGCCCGCATCCTTTGCCTTCTTGACGGCCGCGACGGAGGCGTCGGCTCCGGCATTATCGAGAATGATCGCCTTGGCGCCGCGCCCGATCGCCGTGTCGATCATTTCGGATTGCTTGTTGGCGTCGTCGTCATGCGTCATGAGCAGCGTCTCGTAGCCGAGCTCCTTGGCCTTGGCTTCAGCGCCGACGGCTTCGGCCTTGAAGAAGGGATTGTCATGCGCCGGCGTGATGATGGCGATGAGATCGGCCGAAAAGGCCGGAAGAGCCGTACCAAGCGCGAGGGCGCCGGCAAAAGCTGCAAGTGTCAGTCTGCGCGTCAGTTTCATATTTTCCTCCCTGTTGTGAATGAAGCCCCGACTCCCCGGAGCGGCTAACCCCGTCTCCTCGGGGCAGTTGAAGGGGGAGGGCTCGCCTCCCCATGCCGGTTCAGGTGATGCGCCGGATGCTTTCGGCGATCTCCTGCGGTTCGAATACCTTTTTCCAGTCGTCGCGCATCAGCGCCGGGATGCCGAACTCGATCGCCTTGTTGCAGGCATCCGAGAACACGCCGTCGACTTCCTTGAAGATGACCGCGCCGAGCACGTTCATATGGCCGAGCAGGAAGTCGCGGGCAGCCTGTTCAGGCACGCCGCGTGCCACGCATTCGTCCATGGCCTGCCGCATGACGACGAGCAGCGATGCGCAGACGGTTTCCGACAAACCCGGTTCGAGCATGGCAAGCTGGTCGACCGTGACCCGGTGCGAGCGCATGACCGGAGCCCAGATGAGTTTGGCGATTTCCTCGCCAAGCGCATAGGCGCTTTCGGGACCCTGCATGAGCGCCGAGACGATGTGCTGCTTGGCGAACAGGCCGCCGAAATGGTCCTTCTTGGCCTGCATCTCCGTCTCGTCGTTGAAGATCGGCGGATGGCAGGGATGGGTGACGAAGTAGGTAAGATCGTCGCGCTTCGGCAGGTGGCCGGCAAAGGGAGCCGCAGCGTCCAACGCGATCACCATCGTGCCTGATGTGAGCTTATCGACGATGCCTGCCGCCACTTTGCCGATCGCCGTATCCGGCACGGCAAGGATCACCACATCGGCGCCATCGAGTGCGGCATCGACGGGTAAGCAATCAAGACCGAGATCATTCTTCAAACGGGCCTTGCCTGCGTCGCTCACCTCGACATGGCGCACCTCGAAACGCGAGCCTTTGAGGTTTTTGGCAAGCCGGTATCCCATTTTTCCGCCTGCGCCGAAGAGGGCAATCTTAGTCATGTTTTCCTCACCTGTTCCGTTTTTGATAGGATCATATACTGGTATGATGAGTCAATCACCATATCACTACTTAATTGTTGGAATCACTTTTTCCGCGATCGCACATTTCTGCCGATGCCGGAGGAAACCATCAGTGCTTCCTCCCCTCACGGATCTGGACGAAATAGCCGTCCGTCCCGACCTGGCCGCCTTTGAGCGCAATCTGCAGGCCGTTGGTCGGCTGATAGTCGCCATGCGCCAGGCAAAGCGGAGAACCCGGTGTCTGGGGAAGCGGAAGAAGCGTCGTCAGCGCGTCGATCTTCAACTGCCTGAGTGCGTGACTGGACGTGTCGCCGCCGGCGACGACCGCACGCGAAAGCCTCTCGTTCTCGATCAGACGACGCAAGATCGTGCCGAGCGCGCTCCCGAGCCGGTGACGCGCACCCGGAAGCTTGTCGATGTCGGTGCCGCGGTCTGCGGATGGTCCAAGCGCCGTGTAAAGAATGACGCTCTTGCCTTGCCTGAGCTTCTCGGTTCCCGCCTCTACCGCAGCACTCACCGCGCCCTCGCCTTGCTCCGAGACCAGTGCAAGCGGATCGAGCGCGATACTCTCGAAGCCATTCTCGACAGCCGTCCGGATCTGGCGCTCGGTCGTCGGCGATACGCTGCCCGACACGACGGCGAGGCGGTCGGCCGGGCCGATATCGGGAAACTCGGCTTTGCTTTCGCCGATGAAGCCGCTCCGCCGCCATGCGCTGAGCAGGGCATATTCGACCCCCGAGGAGCCGGCGACGAAGCTCCCCGAGCGGCTGGCGACACGAAGCAACTGCCGACCCGCGGCCTCCTGCGTCGCCTCGGAATCGACATCGATGAGCAGAATCCCCTCGGAGGCTGACGCCAGACCGTCGATACGCGCATCGGCGTCAGCCGCGGTGATCGCGATAAGATCGGCGACCAGGACGGGAAGGAGGGTTTGCTTCGACAAGTGAACGGCAAGGTCCGCCTCGTCCATCGGGGTCACCGGATGACGGCTCATGACAGGATGGCGATCGATGCGAAAGACCCGGCCCTGGTAAGCGGCAAAGAGGTTGCCGAATGCCGTATAACGCTTCAGTTGCGGCGCGCCGACGATAACCGGCACGACGGATTGCCCGAAGACCGAACGGCCTATTTCGATCGCTTTGCCGATATTGCCGATCTCGGGGCTGGAATCGAAGGTCGAGCAGACCTTGTAGTGGCAGATGGCGGCGCCAAGCGAATTCAGCCATTCGAAAGCGCGCGTAAGGTGCTCTCCCATCCATGCGGGCGTCTCGCTGCGGCTTGTCCCGGCAATGCCGATTGCCCGGCAATCGCTAAAGCGCGCGAGCAGTTCCGGCGTCGGAACATCGAGGAAGAGCACGGTCGACACACCGTTCGAGGCCAGGGCCTCCATCACATCGGTGGAGCCAGTAAAGTCATCGCCGTAATAGCTGACGAGAAGTCCATCCATCGCGGTCACGCACCCTTGCCGTCGCTAAATTTTGCAATCGAGGCGGCGAGTTCCGGGTGCTCCCTGGCGTAGATCTCCAGCGGGATGTCTGCGACTGCGGCCTGCCAGGCCTGCTGCACCGCGCGAACGCCGGCCGCCGGGCCACCGGGGTGGCTGACGATGCCGCCGCCGCAGAGATAGAGAAGATCGACGGTCCGGCCGGTTCGCTGATAGGTCTCCGGCGCCTGCCCTCCCCACTGGCCCGACCCGGCAACCGGAAGCGGGCAATCGGAGGCATTAAACAGCGGCGTACTGACGGCCTTGAAGGATGAGACGAAGCTGTCGTCCGGCTCCCAATATTTGACCCTGATGCCGTTGATCTGGAAATGGTCGACGCCCAGCAGCCGCCAGAACTGCTGGTAGACCTTGAAATCCATGCCGGTGCCGGGGTCGCGTGTCAGCACGTCCCAACCGTTTCGATGCGCGTGCAGCACCAGATTCGAGCGCTTGCGCAGAAAGCTCATGCCGCCGAAGCCGATCGAGTTGATGTTGACGACGGCGCAGTTACCGCCGGCCTTGGCGACGATATCGTGGTTGCGCATCATCTCGTCGGGGTCGGCATGCGAGATGCCGAAGGCATACATGACCTTCTTGCCGGTCTTCTGCTCGTGATCGAGGATGCGCGGCATGATCGCCGCAACGCGGTCCGTGAGCGGCGAATAGGCCGGGCTCATCAGTTTTTCGTCATCCTTGATGAAGTCCACGCCGGATGAGATCAGCTCGCCGACGAGTTCCGCCGTCTCGTGTGGCCTGAGGCCAAGCGCCGGCTTGACGATCGTTCCGATGATGGGGCGGCCTTCGACGCCGGTGAGGCGGCGGCTTCCAGGAATGCCGAACTGCGGTCCGGGATGCGCGCTTTTGAAGGCGTCGGGCAGCGTCATGTCGACGATGCGGATGCCGGTCATGCCCTTGATGGAATAAACGCCGCCGATCGCAATGGTCATCAGTGCCGAAAGATCGGTCCCGATCGCCTCCAACGGAAAGGCAATGTCGACATCGGCCCGATTGAGCAGCGTGCCGGGGGCGACCTCGGGCCAGGTCGGATGACGCGCATCTTCGAGTGGGCGGATTGCCAGCACGCGGGCGGCAACACGCGACTTCAGCTCTTCGGTTTCGCCGGGAACGGACACGAAGGTGCCGGTCGACTGGTCGCTCGCGATCTTGTCCGCCATCGCCTCGACGCTGCCGGGCGTTTCGATACGATAGGTCAGGTTAATCATCATGAAACGGACGGTTGCTCCTCTCGCCGCCACATTGCCATGGCGTCAACTCATGATCTGGTATAATGAGTATTCCAACTTATGAAAAGTAGAATCTTCGGATCCGCAATTTTCGCCGGCAGCTTTGTTCTCGACCCGGAAAACTGTTAGGAGGAAATATTTTGAGCCAGCGAGATGTGATGACACAGCCCCTCGAACAAATCGTCCGCCGGAAACTCTCTGACGAAGTGTTTGATCGACTTGAGCGAATGATCACGTCGGGCGAACTTCAGCCCGGCGACGAAATGCCCTCCGAGCGCGTACTGATGGAACGCTTCGGCGTCGGCCGGCCGGCGATCAGGGAGGCCATGCAGTCCCTTGCCAACAAAGGTCTCGTCAACATTTCGCACGGTGAGCGGGCGAAGGTCCTCAGGCTGACGGCAAAATCGATATTCCGCCAGGTCGATCTGACCGCCAAGATCATGCTGTCACAATCGTCGGACTCGTTGGAATACCTCAAGAGCGCCCGCATCTTCTTCGAGCGGGGCATGGCGCGGGAGGCCGCGCAGCGGGCCTCCGCAAATGATATCGCCGACCTCAGGAACATCATTGAACGCCAGCGAATGTCGCTTGGACGGGCCGAAGAGTTCATCGACGCGGACATGGAATTCCACACCCGCATCGCCCAGATATCAGGCAATCCGATCTACGTCGCCGTCAGCGAAGCGATGCTTGCCTGGCTGAAGGAATATCATACCGAGATGCTGATCTGGACCGGCAAGGAAAAATTCACGCTCGCCGAACACGACGAAATCGTCGACCGCCTCGCGGCAAACGACGTGGATGGCTCGGAAACGGCACTGCTCAAGCATCTCGAGCGGTCGCGAGCGCTTTACGCGAAGTAATTTTCACGAACTCGGCGATCGCCGTTGGCTGGCGCTGAATTAGCTAGTCTCCTGTGCTACCGCATCGCGTGCTTCTTGAGCCTGCTCCCGCCATTGCTTGACCAATTCCCGCCTCTTTCCGGGATAGCGATCGGCCAGGAGTGCTGCTTCGAGGATACGGTCGGCGCGAAACATCCGGAAATCCTGTCGCAGTTCGCACCACCCGGCGATGATCCGCCTAGAATCGAAGAAGGCGACCGCAATCGGCCATATGATGCGGTCGCTGTTGGCATCACTGGCATCTCTATAGATGATCCGCAGCTTCATCTGCTGCTGCATGGCCTGACGCAGGACCTTGAGGCTGATTGCGGGTGCCGGCAGCGAGGGGAAGCCGATATGGAGATCATTATCGGTCAATCCATGACGGAGTTCCGACGGGAGCACTGCTTCGATCTTGGCAAGGGCGTCCTGCGCCGCCGCGCGTAGATCCTCGTCCGTCTGACGGGTGACCCATTGCACGCCCAGCGTGATCGCCTTGATCTCCGCTTCCGAGAACATGAGAGGCGGCAGTATGAAGCCCGGCTTCAGCACATAGCCGAAACCGGGTTCCCCTTCGACTTCCGCGCCGATGGATTGCAGCAACGAGATATCCCGGTAGATCGTCCGCAGGGAAACGCCCGTTTCCTGCGCGAGATAGTTCCCAGAGACCGCTTGGCGATGGCGGCGGAGAATCTGGAGAATTTCGAACAATCTCTGGCTCTGGGACATGACCATATCTTAGCACAGCTTCTGTCGGAGCCGCCGAAGGGGCTTCGGAGCATCGGTTTCAATTCCAGGACCTTTCCGTTGCTCTTGCGGCCATGTTGCAGAGCCGTCGGCGTCTCTATCCCATCGCTCAACGGTACGATTTCGGAAACCGGAAGCCTCAGCCTACCCTCGTCTGCGGCACGGGCAGGGGTGCCCGTTGCCGCCTTGATGGTGATCATTCGAAAACTTCCGGCTAACAAGTTCAGTGCCGTTTGACCGTCGCCATGTACTCGGCAAACGGCGCCGAGTCGTAGATCACGTCGGTGGATGCGATCTTCCCGCCGCTGATCGTGATGAGCTCCACAGTGACAGCGTGCGGAACGGGATGGGTTTCGGCCTCATAAACGATGACGGCTTGATCATCATCGCCGTAGACCGCAAGAATGTTCACGCTTTTGATCATGCGCGCAAAGCCCTCGTGGAAGCGGCGAAACGCTTGCGTACCGTTCAGTTTGCCGATCGGCGACGTGCAGATGACATCCTCGGCTGAGACTTCAAGAATAGTGTCGATGTCCTTGCTTGCGATCGCTTCGACATAGGTGCAGGCAATTGCTGTCGCGCGCCCAGTGTGTTCAGCCATGGGGTCATGTCCTTTCGTTGGTGATGTCTGGCTGAAACGGTTCTAGCAAGCGCTGGTGACACGATATGTCAGCATTGGACGCTGCTTGGTAGAGATTAGGATGGATTACTATCAGTACATGTAGTGGGGCAACGCGAAGCTGCTGCTGGCAACCCCGTTTCGCCTATTTGTAAGCAGCACATGCGGAACAATGACGCGCCGGCGAGGTTCTGAATCATCACGCAACGATCCCAAGGAGGACGTCAGATGCGTATGAAACTCGTAGCAGCTTCGCTTCTCGCTATTGGCATGGCCACATCTGCTTTCGCCCAATCCAATCCGGCGCCGGCCGGGGCCACGATCGACAAGAACCACGTCGATCAGAGTGGCGGGAAGGTCAAAACACCGATGGGAACCGACACCACCACGACAAACTCCACGACCGGTGGCACGATGAAAACAGGCAGGACCAAGTGCCCCAACCCGGTCAACAACTCAAGCAATCTTCAAACGCAAGGCGGCACAAGCAACGCCACGCCTATGGACGAGGCCTGCGCAGCGCATAACAATTGATCACCTTCTTCGCAAAGAACCCCGCTTCGGCGGGGTTTTCTGCGCCGGGCTTCGCCTATGATCTGAGCTCTCCTTCTGAGTTTATGCGGCGGATTGACGCACAACTCTCGCGATGATATTCATATCCTAATTGGTCAGGCCAGTTGACCAGCTGCGCGCTTGAGGAGAGCTCGCCGGGGAGGCCACGATGTTTTCGCCTGTTGAATCACGCCGTCTTTATAGACAGGTCGCGGATCAGATTCGCTTGATGATCGCTAGCGGTGAGCTTGCCGTCGGCCAGCGGCTGCCGGCTGAGCGCGATCTTGCGGAGCAACTCTCGGTCTCACGCCCGACCGTCCGCGAGGCGCTGATCGTCCTGGAGGTCGAAGGCCTCGTCAACATCCGCATGGGATCGGGCATCTATGTGGTGCGCCAGCATGCAGCGACCGTCGCCGGGGCCGAGCGCGAGCCGGTGGAGGGGCCTTTCGAATTGCTGCAGGCGCGAGCCCTCATCGAATGCGCCATCGCCGAAGAAGCTGCAGGCCGCGCCAAGCCGGACGATATTGCTCTGCTCGATGAAACGCTGACGCGCATGGGTGGTGTGGTCAACGATGCGATCGCAGTGCTCGATGCCGATCGCGCCTTCCACACCGGCATTGCCGCCATCGTCGGCAATGCGACATTGATCCGCGTGACGGGCGAGATGTTCGACATGCGCATGACCCCATATTTCGCGAAGCTCGCCAGCCACTTCGAGGGGCCCACGACATGGCGCAGCGCCCTGGACGAGCATCGGGCCATTCGCGACGCGATCGCCGCCGGCGATGCCGCCGGCGCCAAGGCGGCCATGCGCGCCCATCTCACAATGTCGCAGAAGAGGTTTTCCGAGAGCTTCGGGGAGGAGTTTTCGGGGGAAGAGGAGCGCGGACGCAACAAGCGGCCGTCGAAAGGAACGACCAAGACTTAACCCAAGCTCGGGAGGAGAGAGCAATGAAAAGCAGACTGGCAACGATACTTTGCACCGCAGCCGCGATCATGGCGAGTAGCGCGATCGCGCAGGCCCAGACAGTGCTGAAATGGGCGCATGTCTATGAAACGTCCGAGCCCTTCCACACGGATTCCGTATGGGCCGCAGAAGAGATTAACAAGCGCACCGACGGGCGCTACAAGATCGAGGTCTATCCTGCATCGCAGCTCGGCAAGGAAGCCGACATCAACCAGGGCCTCAAGCTCGGGACCGTCGACATCATCATCTCGGGATCGAGCTTTGCTGCACGCGACTACAAACCGATCGGCGTGACTTATTTTCCCTATATCTTCCGCGGTCCCGATCACCTGATCGCCTACACCAAGAGCGATGTCTTCAAGCGTCTTGCCAAAGGCTATGAAGACAAGACGGGCAACCACATCGCTGCGGTCAGCTATTACGGCACGCGCCATACGACATCAAACAAGCCGATCGCCAAATGCGCCGATATGCAAGGCTTGAAGATCCGCGTGCCTGACGTTCCGGCCTATCTCGCCATGCCGCGCGCCTGCGGTGCCAACACGACGCCGATCGCCTTTGCCGAAGTCTATCTCGCTTTGCAGAACGGCACGGTCGAGGCACAGGAAAACCCGCTGACGACAATCGAGGCGAAGAAGTTCTACGAAGTCCAGAAGAACATCATCCTCACCGGCCACATCGTCGATCACCTCAACACCGTGATCTCGAAGACGCGGTGGGCGAGCCTTTCCGACGAGGACAAGAAGATCTTCGGCGAGGTCATGCAGGAGGCCGCCGAGCGCACCAGCAAGACGATCGCCGGCAAGGAAAACGGTCTTATTGCGACCTTCAAGGAAAAAGGCCTGAACGTCGCCGAGGTCGACAAGGCCGATTTCGAAAAGGCCGTGATGGAAAAGGTCAAGTTCGAGGATTTCGGCTACGAGAAGGCCGATTGGGAAGCAATCCGCGCGATCCAGTAAAACTCGCGGCGCGGCGCCTTACAGCGCCGCGCGTCTTTCAGACGCGCAAGGACGCTGTAACACTTTGGTTGCTGCAGGCGCCGCGCTCCTTCATTCCGAACTGGAACAGGGCCGATCATGTCGCAAGAAATTCATACGCAAATCACGGCCGAAGAAATCGGTCACGAGTTCGAAGGGCACGCTCCGACCGCAAACGTCTCGGACTACGCCATTGAAGACTGGATCACGCTGATCGTCTTCTGGCTGATGGCGGGTTGCGTGTTCCTGCAGTTCTTCACGCGTTATGTGCTGAACGACAGCTACGCATGGACTGAGGAAATCGCGATCAATTGTCTGATCGGCGTCGTCTTTCTCGGTTCCGTCATGTGCGTGCGCACGTCGCGGCATATCCAGGTGGATGTGTTCTATCACTATATGCCTGCAGGCCTGGCGCG
Source organism: Rhizobium sp. PRIMUS64 (assembly GCF_023006465.1). Classification (NCBI taxonomy): domain Bacteria; kingdom Pseudomonadati; phylum Pseudomonadota; class Alphaproteobacteria; order Hyphomicrobiales; family Rhizobiaceae; genus Rhizobium; species Rhizobium sp. PRIMUS64. The sequence continues at coordinate 24,346 of NZ_JALBGX010000069.1, forward strand.
CGTGCTCGCCACTTTTGTCGATATCGTCCGCATCGGCTTCTTCGCCTATGGCTGCCATCTGATGTGGCGCTACGTCGACATCGTGGCGGACGAGCAGATGGTCACCATCGATCTGCCGCGCAACATCGTCTTCTACGCCGTTCTCGTCGCCTTTGCACTGATGCTGATCCGCGCAGTCGTCGTCTTCATCGCCAATATGCGCCGCGGCTACTCCGTTCTGGAGCGCCCCGAAGAATTCCAGACCGTAGAGGGTTGATCCGATGCTACTTCTTCTTGGCTCGTTTCTGGTGCTGATGCTGGTCGGGGTGCCCGTTGCCATCTCGATGGCCGTCGCATCCGTGCTTTATATCGTCCTTTATGGCGTCGCGCCCGACATCATCGTCGCCCAGCGCATGATTGCCGGTGTCGAAAGCTTCCCGTTGCTCGCCGTGCCCTTCTTCATCCTCGCGGGCAACCTGATGAACTCGGCCGGCGTCACCGGCCGCATCTATTCCTTTGCCGTTGCTCTCGTCGGCTGGATGAAGGGCGGTCTCGCGCAAGTCAACATCATCGGTTCGGTCATCTTCTCCGGCATGTCCGGCACGGCGCTTGCCGATGCGGCCGGTATCGGCACGATCGAGATCAAGGCGATGAAGGATCACGGCTATCCGGTCGAGGCAGCGGTCGGCGTGACGGCGGCTTCGGCAACGCTCGGTCCGATTTTCCCGCCGTCGCTGCCTTTCGTGATCTACGGCATGATGGCGAATGTCTCGATCGGCGCTCTTTTCATGGCGGGCATCCTGCCCGGCGTCGTCATGACGCTGCTGATGATGATCACTGTCGCCGCCTTCGCCTATTGGAAGCGTTGGGGCTCGGACGCGCCGTTCGATGTGAGACAGCTGCTGTCGGCGGGGATGGAAATCGTCGTCGTCCTGGCGGTGCCGCTGGCCATCTATCTGCTGATGCAGGCGGGCGTATCGATGAATGTTGCGGCGGGCATTGCCCTTGCCCTGCTTCTTGCCCTCGACTGGTATTTCCGCTTCTCCGCCGTCATGGCGCTGATGACGCCCGTCATCCTGATCGGCGGCATGACGATGGGCTGGTTCACGCCGACGGAGGCCGCCGTCGCAGCCGTCCTCTGGTCTCTGTTCCTCGGTCTGGTGCGTTACCGTACGATGACACCCTCGACACTTGCCAAGGCAAGTTTCGATACGATCGAGACGACGGCATCCGTTCTCTTCATCGTCACCGCGGCATCGGTCTTTGCATGGCTGCTGACGGTGAGCCAGGCGGCGCAGCTGCTGTCCGATGCGATCCTGTCGATCACCGACAATAAATGGGTTTTCCTGATCCTCGTGAACTTGCTGATGCTCTTCGTCGGCTGCTTCCTGGACACGATCGCGGCCATCACCATCCTCGTGCCGATCCTTCTGCCGATCGTCCTGAAATTCGGGATCGATCCCGTCCAGTTCGGTCTCATCATGACGCTGAACCTGATGATCGGCCTGCTGCACCCGCCGCTCGGCATGGTGCTTTTCGTGTTGTCGAGGGTCGCGAAACTATCCGTCGAACGCACGACCATGGCGATCCTGCCCTGGCTGGTGCCGCTCTTCCTGGCACTGATCCTGATCACCTTCGTCCCTGCCGTATCGCTGTGGCTGCCTCAGCAGCTTGGACTGTTGAGATAAGGATGGACACCATGCGGACACGTCTGGCACGGCTTTACCAAAAGGGCGATCTCAGGATCGAGACCGATACGGTTGCGGCCCCTGGTCCCGGCGAGGTGCTTCTCAAAATGGCGGCCGCAGGGATTTGCGGCTCCGACCTGCATTATTATCAGGATGGCGGCTTCGGGCCGGTCCGGGTTCGCGAGCCGATTATACCCGGCCACGAGGCCTCGGGGACCGTGAGCCAAGCGGGCGAGGGCGTCGATCTGAAGGCTGGGACGCTAATGGCGGTCAATCCCAGCCAACCCTGCGGGCATTGCGAATATTGTGAGAAAAACATGCCGATCCACTGCCTGGAAATGCGCTTCATGGGCAGCGCGATGCGCCTGCCGCATGAGCAGGGCATGTTCCGGGAATGGCTGGTGGTGCCGGCCAAGCAGTGCTTTGAGGTTGGAGCAGCGACGACGGCAGCGGAAGCGGCTTGCAGCGAACCGCTATCCGTCTGCCTGCACGCGGCATCGCGCGCAGGGGATATTACAGGCAAACGGGTGCTGGTCACCGGCGCCGGCCCGATCGGCGCCCTGATGGTTGCCGTCGCCTCCTATCATGGCGCAAGCGAGATCGTGGTGACCGATCTCGCGGATGCGGCGCTCACCAGGGCCGAAGCGATGGGCGCCAGCCGCACCATCAATGTTTCCAAAAATGCCCAGGCGCTTGCGGAATACGAGGCGGGAAAGGGTTATTTCGACCTCGTCTTCGAATGCTCGGCCGCCGCTCCGGCCATCCGCGGCGCGATTGCCGCGATCAGACCACGCGGAACGATCGTGCAGGTCGGCGTCACAGGAGACGTCCCGATCCCTCTCAACGCCATCGTTGGCAAGGAGCTACAACTCCACGGAACGCAGCGCTTCCACGAGGAATTCGCGACCGCCGTCGAGCTGATCTCCAGCCGCAAGATCGATGTGCGTCCAATCATCAGCCACAGCCTGCCGCTCGAACAAGCCGACGCAGCCTTCATCCTCGCCGGCGACCGCGCGGCCGCCTGCAAGGTGCAACTGACCTTTTAAAACGCGTCGTGGAACTCACAACTCTGCTCGGCGGGCGATGAGCAATCGAATCCGCTCGGCCGACGCGTCTACGCGCACCTGGCTGCCCCGACGGCATTGCCGCCGCAGCCTTTCACGACGATTATATCACCCGACGGCTCATCCGGCTGGACGGTGAGCCGTTCCCGCAATGCCGAATCGATCGGTTCGCTATAAATAAACGCTATAGCGGCAGAGTGGAGTTGTGTTGGCCAGCGACGCTTTCCTGAACCTACTGTGACGGTGTCAGCGCTGGGCTGACACAACAAGAACCGCGGAAAGCGGTCAGGACTACGCTGGGCCATATGCCAAGCGTTTGCACCCGAGAACATGGAGTGGGAACATGAAACTTACCGTAAGCCGCAGAGCACTTTTCATTTCTACTGCAGTCCTTTCGCTGTCGGTTGCCGTTTCCGGCCTGCCAGCGATCGCGCTGGCAGCGGACGGGACGATCAAACTCGGACTTGTTGCGCCGATGAGCGGTCCGAATGCGCGCTACGGCGCATTTTCGATGCATGGAGCCGAACTCGCCGTCAAAGACATCAATGATGCCGGCGGCATCGATGGGATGAAGATCGAACTCCTCAACGCCGACAGCCAGGGCACGCCGGTCGAAGGCGTCTCGGCCGCCCGTCGTCTGATTGACCAGGATGGCGTCGACTTCATCATCGGCGATGTTTCCAGCTCGGTGACGCTCGCCATTCAGCCCGTCGCGGAAGATGCCGAAGTGCTTCTCCTGAATGCGGCGTCGTCCAATCCGAAGATCACCTACCAGGCCGGCGTCGGCGGCTTTAAGTGGACCTATCGCAACTATCCGACAGATGAGAACCGGGCGCTGATCGTCGCCAAATATGCTGCAGAGCAGCGCGGTTTTACCAAGTTTGCGGTGCTCTCGGTCGACAGCGACTATGGCCGCTCGGCGATCACCTTCACGAAGAAATACCTGCCTGACTTCAAGGGAGAGATCCTCAGTGAAGACTACTACAAGGAAGGCGAAGTCGACTTCCGCAGCGTTCTCGCCAAGATCCGCGACAATGGCGCCCAGGCCATCATCATGTACGGCCTCGCCGATACGACGCCCATCATCGCCCGCCAGATGATCGAACTCGGAATAGCCGGCAAGGTCGCGCTGATCGGTAATGGCGAGTTCAACACGGAAAAGACCATCAAGTCAGCCCCGTCGGCGCTCGAAGGTGCCGTCGAGGCCGCCGCATGGCTTCCGCAGTTCGACTCGCCCGAAAGCAAGGCTTTCGTCGAGAAGTTCACGGCCACCTACAACGAAGCCCCGAATAACCACGCTTACGTTCACTGGGATACCGTCAATCTCCTCGCAGCGGCGATCAAGCAGGCCGGCAGCGCGGATAAGGTGAAGGTTCGCGACGCACTCTCCAAGATCAAATATAAGAGCCCGGTCGGCGAAGTCACTTTCGACGACCACAACCAGGCCCGATTGCCGATGATCCTGCTGCAGATCGAGAACGGCAAGCCGAGCATCAAAGGTGCATATACCGCGGACATTCAATATCCTGCCAACTAATCTGCCGGGAGGAGTACGCCCATGCTCTCGACCATAGTTGAGCAATCTGTGAATGGAATCATCACTGGTTCCGTTTACGCAATCGTCGCCGTCGGCATGACCATGATTTTCGGCGTGCTGAGAGCCATCAACTTTGCTCACGGCGAGTACTACATGCTCGGCACATTCGGGGCCTGGTTTTCGATCGACTATCTCGGCCTGTCCTACGAAGCCTCGATTGTCGTGGGGGTTCTTGCGACAATCGCAGTTGCCTATGTGGTCGGGCAACTCGTCATGCGCCGGATGGTCGGCGCACCCGCGGAGTCGGGCGTGCTCGCCACCCTTGGCATCGCGCTGATCCTGCAGAACACCATCATTCTCGTCTTCGGCGGAGGCTACAAGTTCTTCGCCGGAGGCTATATCGAACCGGTTTCCATCCTGGGCTTCAGTCTGGCCCAGCAGCGCATTCTCATTCTCGTCGTCTGCCTGTTGGTGTTCATCGGCCTCGAACTGATGGTCAGCTACACCCGCCTCGGAATGGCGATGCGCGCCGTTTCCCAGAACGTCGAGTGCTGCAGCGTCGTTGGCATCGATGTGCCGCAGGTGGTGCTTCGAACCTTCATGCTGGGGGCGGCACTCGCCGCGCTTTCAGGTGTTCTGACAGCGCCGGTCAACGTCAGCGTGTATGGCGGCATGGGCGAACTGATCACGTTCAAGACGCTGCCGATCATTATCATGGGCGGTTTGGGGAATGTGCGCGGCACTTTCGTCGCGGCGATGATCCTCGGCGTTGCCGAGAGCCTGGTCGCTACCTATGTCGGCCTGCAATTCCGCGACACCGTCGGCTTCGCCACGCTGATCCTGATGCTGATGTGGCGACCGCATGGCCTCTTTTCGACGCAGGCGCGCTTCTAGCAGCTGCGCCCGCCGACCTTTCTCGAACGACCGAGGACTCGACATGTCTCTGACGGAAACCGCTCAACAGGCACGCAGGCGCGACCTTCGCATACCGCTCGCCGCAGTCCTGGTTGTCCTAGCACTCGCCGCGCCGTTCATCGGCAGCCGCTACATCACCCATTCCCTGATCATCGCCCTGATTTTCATGCTTCCAGCACACGGGCTCAATCTGCTTGTAGGGTATACCGGTCTTCTGTCATTGGCCCAGGCCGCGTTCTTCGGCATCGGCGCCTATACGGCAGGTCTTCTCGCCGTCACCTACGGAACGCCGTTCTACGTCAATCTCATCGCTGCTGGCGCCGTCTCGGGGGCCCTTGCCCTTCCGCTCGGCATTCCCGCCTTGCGTCTGCGCTCGACGTCCTTTGTCATGTGTACCCTGGGTTTCGTGATCATTGGCCAGGCCATCGCCAAGAACTGGATCTCGCTCACCCGCGGCGACATGGGTCTATCGAGCATTCCAAAACCCTATTTCGAACTAGGCCCGCTTTCGTTCACGGTATCAGGCACGACGAACTTCTACTATCTTGCCCTGATCATCGGGACCCTCGCCACCTTCGCCGTCTGGGCAATCGTCCGCTCGCCCGCCGGGCGCAACATGGTTGCGATCCGTGAGAACGAAACCCTCGCCGAATCTCTCGGCGTTCCCACATGGCACTACAAGCTGATCGTCTTCATGATCAGCGCGGTGTTCGCCGGGATCGGCGGCGGCCTCTACGCCTATTACCTGACGGTCGTCAGCCCACTGACCTTCCAGATGTATTATTCGACCACGATGCTGATCATCGTGCTCGGAGGTGGAGCGGGCATGATTTCCGGCACCGTGTTCGGAAGCCTGCTCTTTGTCGGGCTGACGGAGGCGCTGCGCATTACACCCGAACTGCGCATGATCGCCTATGGCGTCTGCCTTCTCGTCCTCGTTTTCTGGTTCAAGAAGGGCTGCGCGCCACTCATCAATCGCTTCTGGAATGCAATCGGAGGCGCGAAATGACCAGTCATCTTCCCCTTCTCGAGATCAAGAACCTCAGCAAGTCCTATGGCGCGGTCAAGGCTGTCGACGATGTCAGCATTCACATCGACCGAGGTGAGATCGCAGGTCTGATCGGACCGAACGGTTCCGGCAAGTCAACCTTCTTCGATTGCAGCACCGGACTTGCAAAGCCGGACGCCGGCACGGTGGTCCTTGATGGACAGGACATAACCGGCTGGTCCTTGAACCGCATCGCCAGGGAAGGCCGCATGCTGCGATCTTTCCAGAAGACCGTCACCTTCAAGTCGCTCGATGTCGAGGAGAACCTGGTCATTGCCGGTCAGATGTTCACCTTCCCCTCCATCGCATCGACCTTCGGTCTCGGAAAGATGTCCCGCCAGCGCATCGATGGCCTCAGGGAGAGAGCCCGCGACCTCATCAAGATGGCGGGCCTTTGGGATGTGCGTCATCAGCCGGCGGGCAATCTGTCGGGCGGACAGCAGAAGCTCATCCAGTTCGCATCTATGCTGATGCCCGAACCAAAGCTCATCCTGCTGGATGAACCGATGGCCGGAATCAATCCGAAGATCATCGAACGCGTCGTCGACACCATCCTCTATGCCAACAAGTCGCTCGGCGTGAGCTTTCTGGTGATCGAGCACAATATCGATGTCGTCACCAGCATCTGCCAGCGTGTCATCGTGCTCGACCAGGGAGCCAAGCTCGTCGAGGGCTTGCCCGGCGACATCATACAGGATCAGCGCGTCAGGGAGGCCTATCTTGGCGGGTAATTCGAACCTTTCAATCCGCGACCTGCGTGCAGGTTATGGCAATCTGGATATCCTCAACGGCGTCGATCTCGACGTGCCCGCGGGACAGTTCGTGGCGCTCATGGGGCCGAACGGGGCGGGCAAGTCCACGCTTCTCAAAACGCTCTACGGCATGACGACCATCAAGCAGGGAAGCATCGACTGGCGCGGCAAGAATATTGCGGGCTGCAAGTCGCGCGCCATTCTGGGCGAGGGGATTTCCTTCGTGCCTCAGGGGCGCTGCAACTTTCCTGTCATGAGCGTCGATGAGAATCTTCAGATGGCGGCCTATACCCTCCGCGACGCCAAGGTGAAGGCTGACCGCGATTACGTCTACGACCTCTTTCCGATCCTCAAGAAGCGGCGCGCGACACTCGCCGGCAATATGTCCGGAGGCGAGCAGCAACTGCTCGAAGTGGCGATGGCGGTGCTGCAGCGGCCGAAGGTACTGCTGGTCGACGAGCCGTCGGTCGGGCTTTCGCCGGCCGCCATCGGTATCGTCTTCGACGAGCTTCTTCGCCTTCACGCGGACGGCATGACGATCCTGCTCGTCGAGCAGAACACCAAGAAAGCCATGGAGGTGGCCCAGCGCGCGGTCATTCTGAGACTTGGCAAAGTCATCTGGGACGGCCTGCCGAAAGACATCACCCATGACGAGCTCGGCGAACTTTTCCTGACCGGGAAGATGCGCGGCGAAACCGAAGCCGTCCACTGAGGCGATTTCGCCTCTCAAGGAATCACAATCGAGGAAATCCCCATGAGCACTTTCGTGCCTGCATCGCGTGTGTCCAGAATCAAGGTTTCGCCAAGCACGGCTGCGGCAGCCCGGGCTCGCGAACTGAAGGCAGCAGGTCGCGATATTGTCGATCTGACCGTCGGCGAGCCGGACTTCGACACGCCTGATAACATCAAGGCCGCGGCGCACGCGGCCATCGACAGGGGCGAAACGAAATATACCGCCGTCAACGGCACAGCGGCGCTGCGCAACGCCATCATCGGCGATATCAAGCGCCGGCTCGGCCTCAGCTATGCGGACAACGAAATCTGCGTCGGCGGCGGCGCCAAGCAGATTCTGTTTCTCGCGCTGATGGCGAGCGTGGAAAACGATGCCGAGGTGATCATCCCCGCACCATACTGGGTTTCCTATCCCGATATGGTCATCGCCAACGAAGGCAAGCCGGTCATCGTCGAATGCCCGCAGGAAGCGGGCTTCAAGCTGACGCCGCAGGCTCTGGAAAAGGCGATCACGCCGAAGACCTTGTGGTTGGTTCTCAACGCGCCGTCCAATCCGACGGGCGCAGCCTATGACAGGAGCGAGCTCGAAGCCCTCGGCGAGGTGCTGCTGCGCCATCCCCATGTCCTCGTGCTTTCCGACGATATCTACGACCAGGTCTGGTTCAAGGACGAGCCGATGACGACGTTGGTTGCCGTCGTGCCGGAACTGAAGGAGCGTGTTCTGCTCACCAACGGCGTCTCCAAGTCCTACGCCATGACCGGATGGCGTATCGGCTACGCGGCGGGTCCGGCAGCCTTGATCGCAGCCATCAACAAGCTGCAGTCGCAGATGTCGTCCTGCCCATCGTCGGTCAGTCAGGCCGCAGCCGCCTATGCGCTGTCTTCGGATCAGTCATTCGTCGCGGAAAGCGTGAAGGTCTACAAAGAGCGCCGGGACTATGCGTGCTCACGGCTCAATGCCGTGCCTGGCCTCTCCTGCCTGGTGCCGGATGGGGCCTTCTATCTGTTTCCGAACTGCGCCGGTGTCATCGGCAAGAAGACACCCGAAGGTAAGACAATCGAGACAGACCTTGATTTTGTGCTCTATTTGCTGGATGGCGTCGGGGTCGCGGCGCTGCAGGGTGCCGCCTACGGGATATCGCCTCATTTCCGCCTCTCGATCGCAACGTCGATGGAGGCAATTACGCAAGCATGTGATCGCATCGAACGCGCTGTTGCCGGCCTGCGTTAACCGCAAAAGGCCGGTGGGACTTGCGTCCCTCCGGCCGCAGGCTTTACGTTTTCTCGTGAAACAAGAAGCCGGTGGCCATGAGCGTCGATTTCCGAAAATTGAAGAGCTTCGTAAAGATCGTCGATACGGGCAGCGTATCGCGAGCGGCAAGCCTTCTGCGGACGGCCCAGCCGGCGCTGTCGCAGCAGATTGCCGCTCTCGAGGCGCACTTCAAGCACAAGCTTCTCATCCGCAGCAATGTCGGCATTACGCCGACGGAAGCGGGGCTAATCCTCTATCGGCATGCGCAATTGATGTTGAAGCAGATCGAGCAGGCGCAGGTCGACATCGATCAGGCCGCCAAGTCGGTGGCGGGCCGCGTCTCGATCGGGCTTGCGACCTATTCCTCGTCAAGCGCCTTGTCGCTGCCGATCTTGAAGGAGATGAAAGCCAGGCATCCCCATATCGTCGTCCACATCAATGACAGTTTCGGCCAGATCCTGAGCGAACTGATCATGACAGGTAAGATGGATATGGCGCTGATCTATGCCGCCGCCCCGATCAAGGGCGTCACCCTGCAGCCATTGTTCCGCGAGGAAATGTTCCTCGTCTCCCCGCCGGGCATCCAACTCCCTGGGGATAGCAACGCGCCGCTTCCCCTCTCTGCCCTCCAGGACATCCCGCTGCTTCTTCCCAGCAAGGCACATCTGCTCCGGCGGCTGATCGACGACGCCCTGGCGAGAGCTCGGGCCACGCCTGATGTCGTCTCGGAAATCGAATCCGTCCCGGCTCTCAGCGCGGCGGTCCTCGATGGGCTTGGATCGACCATTCTCCCGGCTTCGGTGGTCACGGAGACGGCGATCTTTTCAGGCGCACAGGTGAGGGCGCTGACGAAACCGGTGATCGACGCGACCGTGTCGCTCTGCGTCGCCGATCATCTTCCCTTGTCGGAACCTGCCATCGCTGCACGGTCGGTTCTCCTCGATGTCGTGGGCAAGCTCATGAGCAGTCACCATCCCGGAATCAGGCCGGCCTAGCCGGCGGCCGATCCTCGCAACGGCAGTCTGACGGCACATCTCCGATCCGCCATAAGCAAACCCTATAGCGGCAGACTGTAGTTGTGTTAGCCAACGCGCCGGGCATTCCCCTAACCTCCAAGCAGACACCGGGTCCGGGCATCGGATCCGCATAGCGGCGCCTGCCGCGCCGAACAGTCGCTTCGAGGACAACATGGCAAAACTGGCTTTCGACACGGGCGGTACCTTTACCGACTTCGCGCTCCTGGACGACAAGGGCGAGCTTCACCTTCACAAGGTCCTGAGTACGCCGAAGAACCCGGCGGAAGCAGTCGTACAGGGTGTGTCCGAATTGCTGGAAAAATTCGCCGGCAACATCGCCATCGAGAACCTTCAGGTGCTGGGCGCCACCACCGTCGTTACCAACGCGGTCCTCGAGCGCAAGGGCGTCGAGACGGGCTTCGTCACCACCGACGGCTTTCAGGACATGCTGCGAATCCGCAACGAAGGACGCTACGACCTCTACGACCTGAACATCAAATATCCCGACCCGCTGGTTACCCGCGCAAACAGCTTCGGTGCCAAGGAGCGTATCGCAGCCGACGGTTCTGTCATGACCGAGCTCGAGGAAGAGACGGTGCGCGAAATCGCCGGACGCCTGAAGGAGAAGGGCATCCGCTCCGTCGCCGTCTGCCTTCTCCATGCCTACAAATATCCGCAGCACGAGCAGCGCGTCGCAGCGCTGCTGCGTGAAGAAGACCCCGATATCTTTGTCTCACTCTCCTCCGAAGTCTGCCCTGAGATGCGCGAGTTCGATCGCGCCTCGACGACTGTTGTCAACGCCTATACCAGGCCGCAGATGGCCGGCCACGTCGCGCATCTGCAGCGTGAGTTCGCGGCAAAGGGCATCGATCGCCAGGTCCTCTGGATGACGTCCTCGGGCGGGCTGGTGCCGAGCCGGCGTGCCGCAGAACTGCCGGTACGCCTCATCGAGTCAGGCCCGGCGGCGGG